>NZ_CALMQR010000137.1:0-7786 GCF_937871995.1 uncultured Citricoccus sp.
CGCCGTCGTCGATTGCTGTGCACGAATGTATACACTCGTGCACAGTGGCGTCAAGGGGTCCGAGATCCGATCGCCTGACGGACCGTAGGATGGCGCCCATGACTCACCCGATGCCGACAACGGACACCTTCGAGCACGTCAGAGGCGCCGACGGCGAGCACGTCGGGTACATCCACTGCACCGACGACGGCCGGTTCGTGCCGTTCGACCTGCTGCAGCGCCGCCGCGGGGAGCCCATGGAGCTGGACGAGGCCGAGGCGTTGCTGGACGGCATCGGGCTGAGCATGCTGGCCGAGCCCTGGTGGCTGGACGAGGGCAACGGTGAGCGGGTCAAGGTCCTCGTCCAGGAGGTGCACCGTGACCGGCTGACGGTGGCCCGGGCGATGGACGACCTCTCCGGTCCGGTGGCCAAGGCAGTGGACCTGCAGGCGGTCATCACGGTGGAGCTGCCGACGGACCGGCTGCACGACGCCGCCTCGACCGAGTAACCACGGGGGTCTCCCCATGCCTGACGAGACGCTGGTTCCGCCCGGGGCGACGGTGACCGAGGTGAACGGCCTGCGAGCCCTGCGGGCCGGGACGGACACCGGCAGGGTTCCGCTCGTCCTGGTGCACGGCGGCGGCGCGGACCACAGCGGCCTGTCCTGGTACGCGGCGATGGGTCCGTTGTCCCGTGACCGCCTGGTGTGGGCCGTGGACCTGCCCGGGTTCGGCGGCAGCATCGACGTGCCTCCCGTGGGCGGCCCCGGGCAGCTGGCACGGGTGGTGCTAAACGCGATGGACGCTGCCGGGCTGCCCCGCGCCGTCGTGATCGGGGTGTCCATGGGCGGGGACGTGTCCCTCAACGTGGCACTGCAGGCGCCGTCGCGGGTGGCCGGGCTGGTCCTCGTGGGACCCGGTGGCCTGATCCCGGTGCTGCGGAACGCGAGCACACAGCGCTGGGCCTGGCGGGCGGCCCGGCTGCCGGACTGGCTGCTGGTGCCGATGGCCCGGGTGGCCAACCGCTTCGCCTCACGCGTGCTCCGGACAATGGTCCGCGATCCCGCCGTGCTGCCCGTCGAGGTCGTCCGCGAGTTCATCGCCCACTCGCGCCACCCCCGCAGCGGGCTGGCCTACGGCCGGTACAACCAGGCCACCCTGGGGCGGGAGGGAATGCTCAACAACCTCACGCCCCGGCTCGGCGAGGTGGTGGCGCCCACCCTGTTCTTCCACGGTGCGGAAGACCGCCTGGTGGATCCGGCGGGTTCGGTGCATGCGGCCGCCATGATGCCCCACGCCCGGGCCGTGATCGTGCCCCGGTGCGGGCACTGGGCGCAGTTGGAGGCGCCGGAGCGCTTCCTGGGCGAGGTCCAGGCGTTCCTCGGCCACCTCGAGGAACCGCCGGGGCGTCCCGGCGCGTGACCGCGCGGGGATGGGGTCAGCTGCCCGTCCACAGATAGCGGTGTTCGGGCCGGCCGGTCGCACCGTAGCGCGGGCGCAGCTCGGCCAGGCCGTGGCCGGTCAGCAGGTCCAGGTAGCGCCGGGCACTGACCCGGGAGATGCCGCAGGCCTCGGCCACCTCCCGCGCCGAACGGTCGACGCCGGCCCCGGCCTCCTGCAGGGCCGTGGCCACCAGGCGCAGGGTCGGGACGGAGAAGCCCTTGGGCAGCCGGGCGGGGAGCCCAACCTCGGCGGTTGCCGCGCCCTCGGTGACCGCGCCGGTGGAACCGGCAACGGCTCCATCGGGCCCGGTGGTCCTCCCGGCCTCACCCGCCCCGCCTGCCTCACCGACGACCGCGCCGGCCGGCGTGCTCGCGGTCGACCCCTCGGCGCGCGGCGGCAGTCCGGCGGCCCCGCGCACGAGGCGGTCGATCTCGGCCTGGTCCAGCGCCTCTTCATCAAGGACCTCCTGGTCGGCGCCAGCCGGATCGGCGTAGAGGGCGGCGAAGGCCAGCAGCCGCTCGTTGAACTCGTCGCGGCTGAAGGGCTTGACCAGGTAACCGTCCACGCCCTGGCCCACTGCGCGGCGGACGGTGTCCCGCTCGGAGGCGGCGGTCACCATGATCACTGCGACGTCCGATCCCGCCGCGCGCAGGTCCTCCAGCACCTGCACGCCGCTGCGGTCCGGCAGGTGCACGTCCAGCAGGACCAGGTCCACCTCGTGCTCGGTCAGGAACCCGGCCACCGGCACCCCGCGCTCCAGCACGCCGGCCACCTCGAAGCCCTCGAGGGCCTCCACGAAGCGCCGGTGCATCCCGGCCACCGCGAAGTCGTCGTCCACGATCAGTGTCCTGATCACCCGAGCCTCCTCTCCTGGTCTGTCCGCGTCTCCGGGTCCGCCTGGTGCTCCCGGCCGGCCGGCGTCGCGCCGTGGTCCTCCGGTATGGCCTCGCTGCCCGCCGCGCTACCGGTTGGACTGCCGGCGCCGCCGCCCGCGGGCATCTCATGGTCATTCTCACCCGGCCACGCGGCGTGGAACCGGGCCCCGCCCAGTGGTGAGGGCCCGACGTCGACCCGGCCGCGCCGGCGTCGGACGATCCGGTCCACCAGGGCCAGGCCCACCCCGCGCCCGCCCACCGGGGCGGCGGTGCCCTGGCGCTGTTTCGTCGACTCGCCCCAGCGGAACAGCCGGTCGGCGGCGGCCGGGTCGAGTCCCGGGCCGGAGTCCTCCACGGTGACCGCCACCCCGGGCCGGCCGGCATCCTCAACGCCACCCTGATCGGCATCCCGGCCGTCATCGCCGCCCGCCTCCGCCCCCGCACCACCGGCGCGGACCCGGAGGAGGACGCGGCCGCCGTCGCCGGCCGCCTCGATCGCGTTGGTGAGCAGGTTGGCCACCACGGTGAGGGTGTCGTCGTCGGCCCGCCAGTCCGGGGCCACCGCGCTGTCCCCGGCCACCGTCAGCTCCACCCCGGCCTCGCGCGCCACGGCGGCCTTCGCGCCGACGAGCGCGGTGAGGGAGGCGTCGCCGAGGTCGGGGGTCCCCGAGCTGCCGAGCGGCCCGGTCAGGGAGCGGACGTACTCCTCGGCCTCCGCCGCCTCGCCCAGGGACAGCAGCCCGGAGATGACGTGCAGCCGGTTGGAGAACTCGTGGGTCTGGGAGCGCAGCGCCTCGGTCATGCTGCGCTGGCCCTCGAGCTCGCGGAAGGTGGACTCGAGCTCGGTTCGGTCCTGCAGGGTCAGCGTCCGTCCGACCGGTCTGCCGCCGACCAGCACGGGCCGGGCCTTGGCGAGCAGGATGCGCTCGCCGGCCAGGACGAACCCGGTGGCCTCGGGGCCGGCGGCGGGGGAGAGGAGCATGGCGGCGACGTCCTCGTCCAGCACCTCGGCGGCCAGCTGTCCTTCCACGTCCGCGGAGACGCCGAGCAACCGGCGGGCCTCGTCGTTGGCGAGGGTGATGGTGCCGTGCTCGTCCACGCCCACCACGCCGTCGCCCACGCTGTGCAGCAGGGCCTGGCGGGACTGGTGCAGCCCGGCCATCTCCTCCGGTTCGGCCCCGTAGATCCGCCGGCGCACGTAGCGCGAGGCCCAGGCCGCCACCGCGGTGCCCAGCGCCGCCGCACCGAGGATCCAGGGCGCGAAGCCGAGCACCACCTCGAGCAGGTCGGCCCGGATCTCGGACTGCAGGATGCCCACGGACACGCTGCCCACCACGGTGTCCCCGTCCCAGATCGGCACCTTGGAGCGCAGCGTCACCCCCACCGGTCCCTCCTCGACCCCGCGGAAGCTCTCGCCGCTGAGGATGGGTCCGTGGTCCGAGGACACCGGTTGCCCGATCAGCTCCGGGTCCGGGTGCGCCACCCGCAACCCCTCCCGGTTGACCACGACGACGAAGGAGACTCCCGCGGACCTCTCGGCCAGGTGCGCGATCGGCTGGATGCTCGCCGCGGCGTCCGGGTCGTTAACGTCGTCGATGACCTCCGGGTTGGCGGCGATCGCGGTGGCCACGGTGTCCACCTCCTCGAAGGCCAGCTCCCGGGTGTACCGGTCCTGGACGAACAGGACCACCGCGGCCACGGCCAGCACGGTGACCAGCACGATCGCCACCTGCAGCGCCAGCAGCCGGCGGCGGATGCGCCGGCCGGTCCGGGGCGTGGCGCCGACGAGGGCCATGACTGCTCCTGTGCTCGGGGACTGCGGGGACTGCGGGGACTGACGTGGGGGACTGCTAGTGGGATGCCTTGCGGAGGTGCTGGTGACCAGAACTTTCTTAACCACCTCTTATGACCACAACCAGTTTTCCACTGTGCCGCGCGTCACGGGTCTGCCACGGTAGTGATCCGGCTCACAACTCTATGCGGGCCGCAACCAGACCTTCGCACTGAGAGTACGGAAAGCAATGAGCACACGGACAGTCAAGAGGACCCTCCTCGGCGTGGCTGCGGCCGGCGTCGTCGGGCTGGCCCTGGTGAACGCCGCCGCGGACGGCGGGGAGGCCACCGCCCGCTCCAAGCTGGTGCTGATGGCCCCGGCCGCCCCCGGTGGCGGCTGGGACGGGTTCGCCCGCGAGTCCCAGCAGGCCATCAAGTCCGGCGGCATCTCCAACAACGTCCAGGTGGTCAACGTGCCGGGCGCCGGCGGGACCATCGGCCTGGGCCAGTTCGCCCAGATGGAGGGCCGTTCGGACATGCTGATGGTCACCGGGGGCGTGATGGTCGGCGCGGTGGAGCTGGCCGACGCCGGCGCCACCCTGGACGACGTCCAGCCGGTGGCCCGCCTGGCGGACGACTTCGCGGCCCTCGTGGTCCCGGCGGACTCGCCCTACCAGACCCTGGACGACTTCATCGAGGCGTGGAAGAAGGACCCGGGCGGGACCTCCATCTCCGGCGGCTCCCTGGGCTCGATCGATCACCTGCTCACCGGGCTGCTGGCCGAGGAGGTCGGGATCGACCCCGCGAAGACGAACTACATCGCCTACTCCGGCGGCGGCGAGGCGCTGACGTCGATGCTCTCCGGCACCACCGTGGCGGGGATCTCCGGCTACAACGAGGTGGCCGACCAGATCGACGCCGGCATGCTGCGGGCCCTGGCCGTCTCCTCCGCGGAGCGCCTGCCCGGGGTGGACGTGCCCACCTTCACCGAACAGGGCGTGGACGCCGTCATGGCGAACTGGCGCGGCCTGGCCGCGGCCCCCGGCGTGGAGGGCGAGCAACTGCAGGAACTGCAGGACATCGTGGCCGAGTACCGGCAGACCGATCAGTGGCAGGACGCGTTGCAGCGCAACGCCTGGACGGACAGCTACATGGTGGGCGAGGAGTTCGAGGCCTTCCTCGACGAGGAGATCGCCCGCACCGAAGACATCGTGGAAGGACTCGGACTGTGAGCATGCAGATCAAGCCCTCGTCCCTGTCGGACGAGACGTACGCCCCGCGCACCGGGGGCGGCACCGCGGAGGGCGCGGCGTCGGCGTCGGGAACGCCGGAGGGAACCCCGCAGGGCCCGACGCCGGCACGCACCCCCGGTGCCCGGCCTCGCCGGTCCTTCTGGTCCGGGCGCAGCGAGCTGATCATGCCGGTGCTGGTGGCCGGCCTGGCCACCTGGCTGGCCTACGAGACGGCGACGATGACGGTGCTGGGCACCTCGGTGCCGGGACCGCAGTTCTTCCCGACGATCGTGTGCGTGCTGCTGTACGCGGTGGCCGTGGTCCACGCCGTCCAGGTCCTGCGCACCCCGCGGCTGCCGGACCCCACGGACGACGCGGAGAACGCGGACGTCTCCTCGGACCTGCTGGGCGACCTGGCCCACGCCTCCGAGAAGGGGCGCCGGCGGATCGCCGGGCAGAACCCGGACGCCAAACTCCCCAAGGACTGGAAGACCTACACCGACTGGAAAACCGTCGGGCTCGTGGTCGGCGGCATCGCCCTGTTCATCCTGGTGCTGCCGGTGCTGGGCTGGGTGTTCTCCGCCGCCGGACTGTTCTGGATCGTCTGCAAGGCCCTGGGCAGCACGCGCCCCGGGTTCGACGTGGTGGTCTCCCTGGTGTTCGCCGCCGTCATCCAGCTGGCCTTCAATGCCGGCCTCGGACTGAACCTGCCCTCGGGCTTCCTGGAAGGACTGCTCTGACATGGAACAGCTGTCTCTGCTCTTCGAGGGGTTCGGTGCCGCGCTGACCCCGATGAACCTGCTGTGGGTGTTCATCGGCGCCATCCTGGGCACCGCCGTGGGCGTGCTGCCCGGGCTGGGCTCGGCCATGGCCGTGGCGCTGCTGCTGCCGATCACCTTCACCCTGGACCCCACCGCGGCGTTCATCATGTTCGCCGGCGTCTACTTCGGCGGCCTGTTCGGTGACTCCACCGCGGGCATCCTGCTCAACACCCCGGGCAACTCCTCGGCGATCGCCTCCACCTTCGAGGGCCACCGGATGGCCAAGGACGGCCGGGCCGCCAAGGCCCTGGCCACCGCCGCCGTGGGAGCGTTCATCGGCGGGTTGATCGCCACCACGCTCGTCGTGTTCTTCGCCCCCACCCTGGTGAAGATGGCCACCGCCTTCGGCCCGGCCGAGTACTTCGCCCTGGCCGTGTTCGCCTTCCTGGCGATCTCCTCCGTGGTCTCCGAGTCCGTGATCAAGGGCGTGGCCGCCCTGGGCATCGGCCTGGTGCTGGCCATGGTGGGCGTGGACGGGCCCTCGGGCACCGTGCGCTACACCCTGGGTCTGCCCCAGCTGTTCGACGGCATCTCGATCGTGGTCATCACCGTGGGCCTGCTGGCCCTGGGCGAGGTGCTGCACATCGCCGGCAGGATCCACCGGGACCCGTCCGCGACGAAGATCGAGCCCAACGGCCGGGCCCGCCTGGACCGCAGGGACTTCCGCCGGGCCCTGCCGGCCTGGCTGCGCGGCACCGCGTTCGGCGTGCCCTTCGGCATCATCCCCGCCGGCGGCTCCGAGGTCCCGACGTTCCTGGCCTACGGAACGGAGAAGAAGCTGGCCAAGCGCCGCGGTGATGCCGAGTTCGGCACCGTCGGCTCGATCAAGGGCGTGGCCGCCCCGGAGGCCGCCGGTAACGCGACTGCCGGCACCGCGATGGGCGCCCTGCTGGCCCTGGGCCTGCCGACCTCGGCGACGGCGGCGATCATGCTGGCCGCCTTCCAGCAGTACGGCATGCAGCCCGGGCCACTGCTCTTCGAGCGCAGCGGGGACCTGGTGTGGACCCTGCTGGCCTCGCTGTTCATCGGCCTGGTGGTGCTGGTCATCCTCAACATGCAGTTCGCGGTGCTGTGGGCCAAGATGCTCTACATCCCGCGGCACTACCTGTACGCCGGGATCACGGTGCTGTCCATGCTGGGCGTGTACGCGATCAGCTCGGCCACCCTGGACCTGTGGGTGGTGCTGGCCGTGGGCCTGCTCGGGTTCATCATGCGCCGCTACCAGTTCCCGCTGGCCCCCGTGCTGATCGCCGTGGTGCTGGGCCCGCTGGCCGAGACCGAGCTGCGCCGGGCGCTGACCGTGTCCGAGGGGGACCCGTCCATCCTGGTCTCCAGCCCGGTGACGGTGATCCTGTACTCGGTGCTGGTGCTGGCCCTGGCGGTGTCCGCGATGCAGCACCTGCGGCACCGGCGGGAGAAGGCCGCTGGGGTTGCCGGTGGTGATGGTTCCGGTCCGCAGGGCGGCGAAGGGATCGGTCCCGACGCCGGCCCGGCCGGCCCGTCGGAGGGGGCGGTGACCGAGGAGCGGGAGAGCAGCCGGGTGTAGTCGGCTTGATCTCTACGCAGCCGGGGTGAGGTGCCAGAGGCGCCTCACCCCGGCTTTTCACAGTCTTAGTAAGTGTTGGGAAAGAGATCATTTCGTGGCGTGTGGTTGCCATGGTCG
>NZ_CALMQR010000138.1:0-36533 GCF_937871995.1 uncultured Citricoccus sp.
CCAGCCGCTGGGCCAGGTCGCCGTCCACGGGGGCGGCCGCACGGATCACGGCCCCCGTCCCGGCGGCGGCCCGGCCCTCGGCGCGGGCGACCTCCGCACAGGCCAGCCACTCGGTCCCGGCCAGGGCGCTGCCCGGCGGCAGCGCCGCGCGCGTTCCCGAGGCCAGCAGGTAGACCTCCGCCCCCGTGCCGCGGCCCGTCCCGGGGTCGCTCACCCGGCGGGCCAGCCGTTCGGGCCAGGCCAGCCCGACGACGGCCCCCACCGCCAGTTGCCCCGGCACCCGGGCGCCGGGAGACCGGTCCCGTTCCGGGGCTGCGTCCGCACCCGGGCCCGCGGCCGAGGACGCCAGGGCCTCGAACCGCCTCGCGTCCTGGGCCCATCGGGCGGCACTGCCGTCGCGGGCGCCTCCCCCACGGCCCGCACCGCCGGACCGCAGCCGGGACAGGGCACCGGTGAGGTCCGCCCCCTCCGGCCGGACGTCGGAGGAGACCAGGGCCACGACCTCCCCGGCGGCACGTGCCCCGACCAGCCCCGTCCCGTCCAGCAGTGCGCGGGCCAGCCGCGGTTCGGCCGGGATCGCGGCGAGCCCTCGTCCGTGGTCGGTGGCGCGGCCGGCGTCGTCGATCGCGTCCAGGGCCCTCAGCGTGGCCAGCGCCTCGGCCAGCGGGTCCTGCGGCAGCGGGTCCGGCAGCACCAGCCCCTCCCCGCCGGGGGCGCCCCAGCAGGCCAGGACGAGCGCCGCCCCGGTCAGGTCCGCCACCTGGACGGCGGGGGTGGGGTGTGGGGGTGCGGCGCCCAGGGTGGACCGGTCATAGCAGCGCACCACCGTCCCGGGCCCGAGACGCCCGGCTCGCCCGGCCCGCTGCTCGGCGGAGGACTGCGCGCAGGTGGCCGTCACCAGTCCCATCATGCCGCGCCCGGTGTCCCGCCGGGGCTCGCGGGCGAGTCCGGAGTCCACCACCAGGCGCACGCCCGGAACGGTCAGGGAGGACTCGGCCAGCGAGGTGGAGACGATGATCCGCGGTGCACCGCCCGGCTCACGGCCGCCCACGGCACGATCCTGCTGGGCGGAGGGGAGCTGGCCGTGCAGGGGCAGCACCTCGGTGCCGGGGGCCAGCTGCGCGATCCGCTCACAGGTCAGCGTGACCTCCCGGGCGCCGGGGACGAAGACCAACGCGTCGGTTCCCGGCTCGGCGGCCAGCGCCGCGGCGTGGGCCTCGACCGCGCACCGGGCGACGTGGTCCAGGAACTCCCGCGTCACCCCGCGGGTGTCCTGCCGCGGGCCGGGGTGCGGGCGATAGGAGACGTCCACGGGGTGCAGCGCCGAGGGGCAGTCGACCACGGGCACCGGTGCGTCCCGGCCGGTCCCCTCTCCCAGCCGCTCCGCGAACCGGGCGGCGTCCAGGGTGGCGGACATCGCCACGAGCAGCAGGTCCGGACGCAGCTGTGCGACCTCCCCGAGCATGCCGAACAGCAGGTCCGACTCCAGGTCCCGCTCGTGCACCTCGTCCAGGATCACCGCACCGGTCCCGGCCAGTTCCGGGTCCGCCAGCAACCGGTTGACCAGGATGCCCGGGGTCACGAACTCCACCAGGGTCTCCCGGGACGTGGTCCGCTCCCCGCGCACGGTGTGGCCGGCACGGGCCCCGGCGGCCCGGCCGGTCCCCCCGGGTCCCGACGGCCCGCCGGTTCCCGCCGGGCGGTCGAGGCTCGCCAGCCGGCGGGCCGCCGCGCGGGCGGCCACCCGGCGGGGCTGGGTGACGACGACCCGCAGCGGCGCCCGTCCCGTCCCGCGGCCCCCCGCAGGTGCCTTCGCTTCCGCCTCGGCCGAAGCCCCGGCCCCGGCGCCGGGGGCGGCCCGCTGTGCCAGCAGGTTCGCCGCCGCCGGCGGGACCAGCGTGGTCTTGCCGGTACCGGGCGGGGCCTGGACCACGGCGACGCGCTCGTCGGCCAGCACCCGGAGCAGCCCGGGCAGCGACTGGGCGAAGACGAGACCTGCACCCAGGGTCTCGAGGTCGAAGGGCACGGATCCGGGGGCGGTGGTCATCCCTCCATTCTCGCGTGCCCGGGAGCGCCGGCTCAGGGGGTCGGGGTGCCGCCGTTGGCGTTGAGGGTCTCCCCGTTGACGTAGCTGGACTCCGCAGAGGCCAGGAACACGTACGCCGGGGCCATTTCCACGGGCTGACCGGCGCGGCCCAGGGGGGTGTTGTGGCCGAACACCGGCAGCTTGTCCTTCGGCTGCCCGGCGCTGACCTGCAGCACCGTCCACACGGGACCGGGCGCCACGGCGTTCACGCGGATGCCCCGTTCGCCGAGCTGCTGCGCCAGGCCCTTGGTGAAGTTGTTGATGGCCGCCTTGGTGGACGCGTAGTCGAGCAGCATCGGGTTCGGCTCGTAGGCCTGGACCGAGGTGGTGTTGATGATCGTGGATCCCGGTCCCATGTGGCGCAGGGCCGCCCGGGAGAGGGTGAACATCGACTTGATGTTGATCTGGAAGGTCTGGTCCACCTGCTCGTCGGTGAGATCCTCGAGAGACTCGCTGATCAGCTGCTTGCCGGCGTTGTTGACCAGGATGTCCAGTCCGCCCAGCCTCTCGGCGGCGGCGTCCACCAGGCCGTTCCGGTAGTCGGCGTCCAGCAGGTCACCGGGCAGGGCGACGGCGGTGCGGCCGGACTCCTCGATGGCCTGCACCACGCGCCGGGCGTCCTCCTCCTCGGCCGGCAGGTAGGCGATCGCCACGTCCGCCCCCTCGCGCGCGAAGGCCACGGCGACGGCGGCGCCGATGCCCGAGTCGCCACCGGTCACCAGGGCCCTGCGGCCCGTCAGCCGGCCCAGGCCGCGATAGCTCTGCAACCCGATGTCCGGCACCGGTTCGGTCTTCACGTCCAGTCCCGGTTCGGACTGGTGCTGCTCGGGCGGGGAGACCTTCGGGAACTTGGTGGTGGGGTCACCGTCGGCCAGCTGGTCCCGCGCGTCGGTGGCGTGATCGGCGGCGCTGTTGTTCTTCTCGGTATCGGTCATGCGTTCGACCCTAGGGACGCCGCGGAGGGCCTGACAAGTCATGGCACCATGGGGCCATGACCACTGCCGACGCCGCGTCCCCGCCCTCCCCTGCCCCGGCCGGGCACACCGGGCCGGACCGGGTACTGATCCTCCCTCCCACCGACCTGCGCACGGGGACCCCGTACGCCGACGCCCATGAGGGTCCCACCCGCGCCGCGCTCGGCGCCGGGGGCTCGGTCGTGGCGAACAGCGCCCGGGAGCCCGACGGTGACGGCTCGGCCACCGCGCTCGTGCTGGTCCGCCCCATCCCGGTCGAACAGGTCGAGGCGGCGCTGGCCGCCAACCCGCGCACCAGCTGGGTCCAGTTGCCCTTCGCCGGGATCGAGCCCTACGTGCCGCTGATCCGTTCCCGGCCCGGCATCACGTGGACCTCGGCCAAGGGCACCTACGCCCCGCCGGTCGCCGAGCACGCCCTGATGCTCACGCTGTCCCTGCTGCGGGACCTGCCCACCCGGATCCGCGCCACCGGCTGGGGCCCGGCCGGGGGCAGGACGCTGCGGGGCATGGACTGCGTGATCGTCGGCGGCGGCGGGATCGCCCGCGAGTACCTGCGCCTGCTCAAGGCCTGGGACACTCGTGTCACGATCGTCCGCCGCAACGAGGGTGAGATCCCCGGCGCCGACCGGACCGTCACCCAGGACCGCCTGGACGAGGTCCTGCCCGGGGCCGGCGTCGTGATGGTGGCCGCCGCGGCCACCGACCTCACCCAGGGCATGATCGGCGCCCGCCAGCTGGAGCTGATGCACCCGGACGCCGTCCTGGTGAACGTCGCCCGCGGCACACTGGTGGACACGGACGCCCTGGTGGCCGCCCTGGCCGCGGGCTCGATCCATGCCGCCGGCCTCGACGTGACCGACCCCGAACCGCTGCCGGAGGGGCACCCGCTCTGGGCCGAGCCGCGGTGCGTCATCACGCCCCACACCGCGGACACCCCTGAGATGTGCATCCCGCTGCTGGATGCCCGGATCGGGCGGAACCTCGCGGCCCGGGCCACCGGGGCGCCCCTGGAGGGCCGCGTGGACCCGGTCGGCGGTTACTGAGCGCGGACCGTCACGTCGGACGGGGCCGGCCCGCATAGGCTGGGGGCATGAGATCACCGGTGCAGGACTACCTCGATCGCCTGCTGGACGAGATCCGGCCCCTGGATGCCGGGGCGCCCCACCAGGCGATCCCGTCCACGGCGGACATGGACCCGGAACTGTTCGCGGTGGCGCTGACCACCGTGGACGGGCACTCCTACGCCGCCGGGGACACCGAGCAGAAGTTCTCGATCCAGTCGATCTCCAAGGCCTTCACCTACGCCATGGCCCTCGAGGACCTCGGCCCGGAGAAGGTCCAGGAGAAGATCGACGTGGAGCCCTCCGGTGACCCGTTCAACGAGATCTCGCTGCAGGCCGGGACCGGACGGCCGGACAACCCGATGATCAACGCCGGGGCCATCGCCACCACCGCGCTCATCAAGGGCCGTGGCGGCCGCGACCGCATGGGCCGGATCCTCAACACCTTCTCCGACGCCGCCGGCCGCGAGCTCAAGGTCTCCGAGTCCGTCTTCCGCTCCGAGGACCGTGCCGGGCACCGCAACCGGGCGCTGGCCTGGCTGCTGCGCTCCTTCAACATCATCGAGTCGGACCCCGAACCGGTCGTGCTGGACTACTTCCGGCAGTGCTCGGTGCTGGTGACCACGAAGGACCTCGCCGTGATGGCGGCCACGCTGGCCAACCAGGGCGTGAACCCGGTGACCGGTGAGCGGGTGTTCGCTCCGCGCACGGTGCGCTGGGTGCTCTCGGTGCTCTCCACCTGCGGGATGTACGACGACGCGGGCACCTGGGCGATCGAGGTCGGGCTGCCGAGCAAGTCCGGCGTGGGCGGCGGCGTCCTGGTGGTGGTGCCCGGCCAGATCGGGATCGGCCTGTTCTCCCCGCCCCTGGACGACCACGGCACCTCCGTGCGGGGAGCCGCCACCATCAAGCGGCTGGCCACCGACCTCGGCCTGCACTACGGAGACGCCCCGCCCGTGGGCCGGTCCACCATCCGGTCCTCCTACGACCTGGCCGAGTCACCCTCGGGCGTCCCGCGCAGCGTGGAGGCGCTGCAGATGCTGGAGCGGCACGGCGGGGAGTGCCGCATCGCGGAGATCGGCGGGGACATCGGCTTCGCCGAGGCCGAGACCTTCGTGCGCTACACCACCGACCTGCCGGAGTCCACGCGCACCCTGATGGTGGACGTGTCCAAGGTGGACGACTTCGGCCGCGCCGCCGTGCGGATGTTCAACCAGGTGGTGCGCGCCTACCTCTCCGAGGGGCGGGACCTGGTCCTGGTCGACGACGACCGCCAACTGGCCGAGGCCATGGTCCAGGACGCCGAGGACTCCTCCTACGGCCCGCTGCCCAGCCCCTTCGAGGACGCCGGGGAACCGGACGGCCGCACCCACGACCCGGCCGACGCCGGGCCCTCCTTCCGCCTGTTCCTCTCCCGGTCCCTGGCGGTGGAGTGGATGGAGATGCGGGTGCTGTCCCGGCACGCGCCCGAACTGGTGCCGGCCGGGCGGCAGGAGCCGGCCCGGTCCCCGTTGCTGGAGCTGTTCGACGAGCAGGACGCCCAGACCCTGTCCACCCTGATGGAGAACCGGGACTTCCGGGCCGGTCAGGTCATCCGCCGTGCCGGCCAGCCGTTCGGCGGAATCTACTTCATCACCTCCGGACAGGTGGAGCTCACCAGCCAGGGGGCCGGGGGACGCCGCTACCGGCAGGTGTTCCTGTCCCCCGGGATGATCTTCGGCGAGATCGCCCTGGGCCAGGCCGGACGGCAGATCACCACGGTCCGCGCCGTCGGGCCGGTGAGCACGCGGGTGCTCACCGCGCAGATGATCTCCTCACTCGAGGAGACCGACCCGCAGCTGGCCATCAAGCTGTGGTCCGCCCTGGCCCGGGACGCGTACACCACGGTGGAGCAGATGACCCGCGAGTCCGGGGCCCGGAACGACTGAGCCCCCCGGCAATCCCGGTGGATCAGCCGACCGTGATCTCGGCCCGGGCCTCGGCGGAGTCGTCCCGCAGGGCGGCGAAGTCCTGGAGCTCGTTCCGCCCGGCCCGCATGGCCCGCAGCGAGTTGGCGATCGCCACCACGTCCACGAGTTCCTGGAACAGCGCGCCGACGATCGCCGGGATCACCCCGAACGCGGCGGTCACCATCAGCACCAGGGACAGCGCGATCCCGGCCCAGATGGACTCCTTGGCCACGCGCAGGGTGCGCTGGCCCACCGAGACGGCCACGGCGGACCGGGAGATGTCGTCCCGGATGATCACGACGTCGGCCGTCTCCGAGGCGGCCGTCGATCCCCGCGCCCCCATCGCCACCCCGACGTCCGCGACGGCCAGCACGGGCGCGTCGTTGACGCCGTCGCCGACCATCATGACCGGCCCGGGCCGCGCCTGGCGGACCAGACGGACCTTGTCCTCGGGCAGCAGTTCCGCCTCGACGTCGGTGATGCCGGCCTGGGCGGCGATGTGGTGGCCGGTGGCCTCGGCGTCCCCGGTGAGCATCATCCGGTTCTTCACCCCGAGCCGGTCCAGTTCGGCCAGGGTGTCCGCGGCGTTGGCGCGGAGCCGGTCCGAGAGGATGAGGGTGCCGGCGAAGTCACCGTCCACGCCCACGTAGACGGCCGACTCCCCCGGGCTGAGCTCGGCCAGCTCCAGCCCGGTGGTGTGCTCCCGCACGTAGGCGGACTTGCCCACGATGACCGTCCGTCCGTCCAGGACGGCGGTGACCCCGTTGGTCGCCTCCTCCCAGGCCTCCGAGGCGGTGATCAGGCTGAGCCCGCGGTCCTCCGCGGCCCGGCGGATGGAGTCCGCCAGCACGTGCACCGAGTACTGCTCCGCCGACCCGGCCAGCCGCAGCAGTTCCTTCTCGCTCAGGCGGGCGGCGCCGTCCACGGCACCGGCCGGCCGGGTCTCGAGCAGCTCCGGGCGGCCGTAGGTGAGGGTGCCGGTCTTGTCGAAGGCCACCGTGCGGACGGAGCCGAGCGCCTCGATGATGCCGCCGGACTTGACGATGACCCCGTTCGCCGCGGCGCGGGACATCCCGCCGAGGAAGGCGACGGGCGCGGCGATGAGCAGCGGGCACGGAGTGGCCACCACCAGGACCTCGGCGAAGCGGACCGGGTCCTGCGAGACCCACCAGGCGATGCCGCCGATGAGGTAGGCGACCAGGGTGAACGGCACCGCGTACCGGTCGGCCAGGCGCACCATGGGCGCCCGGGACTCCGAGGCCTCGCGCACCAGCGACAGGATCCTCGCGTACTGGGAGTCCTCGGGACGTGCCGTGGCCTGCAAGACCACCGCCTGCTGGCCGTTGAGGGCGCCGGAGAGCACCTGGTCCCCGGTCCGGCGCGTCACCGGCAGGGACTCCCCCGTCAGGGACGACTCGTCGAAGTCGGCCTGTACGTCCGCTCCGTCGGCGGCGGCGACGAGGGTGCCGTCCACCGGGACCACCTCGGCCGGGCGGATCAGCAACCGCTCCCCCACGTCCACCTGCTCCAGGGGCACGTCCTGCGCCCCGCCGTCGGGATCCAGCCGGTGCGCGACCTGCGGGGCCCGCTCCAGCAGGGACGTCAGGCTCAGCTTCGCCCGTCCGGCGGCGAAGCCCTCGAGGGCCTCCCCGCCGGTGAGCATGAGGCAGACCACCAGGGCGGCGAGGTACTCCCCGACCAGCAGGGTCGCACCGATCGCGGTGACGGCCAGGATGTCGATGCCCCAGTGACCGCGCACCAGGTCCCGGACCATGCCCACGGCCGTGTAGAGCACGATGACGGCACCGAACCCGGTCGCCAGCCACCGCGCCGGGCCCGTCATGCCGGTGAACTCGAGCAGGAGTGTGGCCACGAGCACCAGCAGGGTGGACACCACCCAGGGATAGGAACGCACCATCGACCAGAACCTCATGCCGCCGCCTCTCCGGACGCTCGGGAGATCATCTTCCGCTGACTGTAGTTTCCCTGAGGCGGGCCCGGCTTTCCAGAAAGGCAAGGCTGGCCTCCCTGACGGCCCCCGCCTTGACTCCGCACCCCGCCGGGTCCAGACTGCGATGACTGTGTGACCTCGACGAACTCGGGAGGGCCCGTGGGCACCACCTCGCATGAAGTCCCGGATGTCGCTAGGGGTCAGGAGGAGGGACAGCTCAGACGCGTCCTCGGGCCGAAGCTGTTGCTGCTGTTCATCGTCGGCGACATCCTCGGCGCCGGGGTGTACGCGGTCACCGGCCCGATGGCCGGGATGGTCGGGGGCATCCTCTGGCTGCCGTTCCTGCTGGCCTTCGTCGTGGCGACCATGACCGCACTGTCCTACCTGGAGCTGGTCACGCACTACCCGCACGCCGCCGGGGCCGCGCTGTACACGCACAAGGCCTTCGGCATCCACTTCCTCACGTTCCTGGTCGCCTTCGCGGTGGTGTGCTCCGGCATCACCAGCGCCTCGACCTCGGCCAACGTCCTCGCCCAGAACTTCTTCGGCGGGCTCGAGGTCAACGGCTGGAGCGGACCGGTCGAGGGCGGGGCGGTCACGGCGCTCGCGCTCGGGTTCATGGTGCTGCTGGCCCTGGTCAACCTGCGGGGCGTGGGTGAGAGCATCAAGTTCAATGTGGTGCTGACGCTGGTGGAGGTCACCGCGCTGTGTATCGTGATCGGCGTCGGGTTCTTCGCGATGGCCCAGAACGGCGCGGACCTGGGCCAGGTCGTCGTGTTCCAGGACAACGGGGACAAGGGGCTCTTCCTCGCGGTCACCGCCGCGACCTCGATCGCCTTCTTCGCCATGGTGGGCTTCGAGGACGCCGTGAACATGGTCGAGGAGACCAAGGACCCCCAGCGCATCTTCCCGCGCACCATGCTCACCGGGCTCGGGATCGCGGTGCTGTTCTACATGCTGGTGGCGGTCTCCGCGGTCGCCGTGCTCACCCCCACCGAGCTGGCCAGGATCGGCGAGTCCGAGGGCCGGGCGTTGCTGGAGGTGGTGCAGAAGGGTGCCCCGGACTTCCCGATCGACCGGATCTTCCCGTTCCTCGCCGTGTTCGCCGTGGCCAACACCGCCCTGATCAACATGCTGATGGCCAGCCGGCTGGTCTACGGCATGGCGAAGCAGAACGTGCTGCCGCGACCCCTGGGGAAGGTCCTGCCGCACCGGCGGACGCCCTGGACCGCGATCATCTTCACCACCCTCCTGGCCCTGGCGCTGATCTGGTACGTCACGTCCGACCCGGAGAGCAACATCGTGCAGAACCTCTCCAGCACCACCGCCCTGTTGCTCCTGTGCGTCTTCGCGGTGGTGAACGTGGCCTGCGTGGTGCTGCGGCGCCAGCGACGGCGGCGGCCGGACGAGGCAGAACACCGGACGGCCTTCAACGCCCCCCGGATCCTGCCGTACGTCGCCGGCGCCTTCTCGCTGTTCCTGGCCGGGCCCTGGGTGGAGCGCGATGCCGTGGTCTACCAGATCGCCGGCGGCCTGATGGTCCTCGGGATCCTCCTCTGGGTGGTCACCCACTTCGTGAACAAGGCGACCAACCGGGAGGAGGGAGTCCCGGTGGGGGACCTCCTGATCGGCCAGGACGACCACCTGCCGCCCCGGCCACCGGGGCATTGACGGGCCCGAAGACCGGCGGCCATCCTCAGAGGTGCGTGCACCGCGCAACAGACTTGAGCGAATAAAGCTCAAGTCCGTGGTGTTATGCAGGGTGCACGGTCCGGACCTCCAGCCGCCCGGCATGGAGCACCTGGGCGGCGGGCCCGGGCCGTCCGCAGTCAATGCAACCAGACCAAGGAGAACCCATGGCCACTCGTATCGACCCCTTCCGTGAACTGGATCGCCTCGCCGGACAGCTGCTGAGCCCGGTGCGCGGCCTGCGACAGATGCCGATGGACCTCTACAAGGACGGCGACCGCTACATCGTCGAGGCCGACCTGCCCGGCGTCGACCCCTCCAGCGTCGACGTGGACGTGGACGGCCAGCTGCTGACCATCCGCGCCGAGCGCAAGCCGGCGGTGACCGAGCGCGAGGGCGTGCAGTGGATGACCCGCGAGCGGGAGACCGGCAGCTACGTCCGCCAGCTGAACCTCGGCCAGGACGTGGACCTGGAGAACATCTCCGCCACCTATGACCACGGCGTGCTGAAGGTGACCATCCCGGTCTCGCCGAAGTCCCAGCCGCGCAAGGTCAAGGTGTCCACCGGCAACGGCGCCCAGGACATCCAGGCGACCGCCACCGAGAACGGCGGCCGGGACCAGGGCCCGTCCGCCCCGCAGGTGGATCCCAACCACTGACCCGCTCCGGCCCCGGCCGATGCGCCGGGCACGGGCCACTGGATCAGCGGCCACGGTTCCGCGGACAGGGTTCCGCGGGCGCGGTGCCGGGAACGCGGGAAGGCCCCGTCCCGCCTCGGATGCCGAGGTGGGACGGGGCCTTCCCGTCCGCTAGTCGCGGAGGGGCATCACACCGCCAGCTTGTCCACGATCTTCTGGACGACCGCGTTCAGGGTGGCCGAGGGGCGCATGGCCTCGGACACCTTCTCCGGGGACGGGTGGAAGTAGCCGCCGATGTCCACCGGGGACCCCTGGACGGCGTTGAGCTCGTCCATGATGGCCTGCTCGTTCTCGGCCAGCTCGGCGGCGACGTCCGCGAAGCTGGCGGCCAGCTCGGTGTCGTCGGACTGCTGCGCCAGTTCCTGGGCCCAGTACAGGGCCAGGTAGAAGTGCGAGCCGCGGTTGTCGATCTCGCCGACCTTGCGGGACGGGTTGCGCCCCTCCTCCAGGAACGTCCCGGTGGCACGGTCCAGGGTCTCGGCCAGCACCTGGGCGCGCGCGTTGCCGTTGGACACGGCCTCGTGCTCGAAGGACACGGCCAGGGCGAGGAACTCGCCGAGGGAGTCCCAGCGCAGGTGGTTCTCCGCCACGAACTGCTGGACGTGCTTCGGGGCCGAGCCGCCGGCCCCGGTCTCGAACAGTCCGCCGCCGTTGATGAGCGGCACGATCGAGAGCATCTTGGCGGAGGTGCCCAGCTCCAGGATCGGGAACAGGTCCGTCAGGTAGTCACGCAGGACGTTGCCGGACACGGAGATGGTGTCCTGGCCCCGGCGCAGGCGGTCGATGGTGAAGTGGGTGGCCTCCTGGGGGTCCATGATCTCGATCTGCAGCCCCACGGTGTCGTGCTCGGTCAGGTACTGCCGGACCTTGGCGATGACGTTCGCGTCGTGGGCGCGGTTCTCGTCCAGCCAGAACACGGCCGGGGTCTGGGAGGCGCGAGCCCGCGTGACCGCCAGCTTGACCCAGTCGCGCACCGGGACGTCCTTGGTCTGGCACGCACGCCAGATGTCCCCGGCCTGGACCTGGTGCTCGATCAGCACGGCCCCGGAGCCGTCGACCACCTGGACGGTGCCGGCCTCCTCGAGGATGAAGGTCTTGTCGTGGGACCCGTACTCCTCGGCCTTCTGGGCCATCAGCCCGACGTTCGGGACGGTGCCCATCGTGGTGGGATCGTAGGCACCGTTGGCCTTGCAGTCGTCGATGACCACCTGGTAGATGCCCGCGTAGGAGGGGTCCGGAAGCACGGCCAGGGTGTCCTGCTCCTGGCCGTCCTTGTTCCACATGTGCCCGGACGAGCGGATCATGGCCGGCATGGAGGCGTCCACGATGACGTCCGAGGGCACGTGCAGGTTGGTGATGCCCTTGTCCGAGTTGACCATGGCCAGGTCCGGACCGTTCGCGTAGGCGGTCTCGATCTCGGCGCGCACGCCCTCGGCCACCTGGGGGTCCAGCGTGTCCAGCCCGGAGAGGATGGCGGCGAGCCCGTCATTGGCGCTCAGGCCGGCGGCGTCCAGCTCAGCACCGTACTTCTCGAACACGGCCGGGAAGTAGGCCTTGACCACGTGGCCGAAGATCACCGGGTCGGACACCTTCATCATGGTGGCCTTCAGGTGCGTGGAGAACAGCACGCCCTCGTCCTTGGCCCGCTTGATCTGGGTGGTGAGGAACTCGTCCAGGGCCTGGGCGGACATGAAGGTGCCGTCCACGATCTCGCCGGCCAGGACCTTGAAGTCGTCCTTCAGCACGGTGGTCTCACCCTCGCCGTCCACGAACTGGATGCGGATGGTGCCGTCCTCGGGGATGATCACGGACTTCTCGTTGTGGAAGAACGCGTCCCGCTTCATGTAGGCGACCTTGGTCTGGGAGTCGGCCGACCAGGCGCCCATGGAGTGGGGATGCTTCTTCGCGAAGTTCTTCACCGACTGCGGGGCCCGGCGGTCCGAGTTGCCCTCACGCAGCACCGGATTCACGGCGGAGCCCTTGACCTTGTCGTAGCGGGCGCGCGCGTCCTTCTCCTCCGCGGTCTTCGGCTCGTCCGGGTAGGCCGGCAGGGCGTAGCCGTGGGACTGCAGCTCGGCGACCGCGGCCTTCAGCTGCGGCACGGAGGCGGAGATGTTCGGCAGCTTGATGACGTTGGCGTCATCGGTCTTGACCAGTTCACCCAGTTCGGCGAGGGCGTCGCTGACGCGCTGGTCCTCGGGGAGCACATCGTTGAAGGCGGCCAGGATGCGGCCGGCCAGCGAGATGTCCCGGGTCTCCATCTCCACACCGGCGGTCGAGGCGAAGGCCTGGACCAGCGGCAGGAGCGAGCCGGTGGCCAGCATGGGTGCCTCGTCGGTATGGGTGTAGATGATCTTCGACATGAAGCGTCGCTCTCCTCACAGGGCGCAACCGGGTGACGGCCTCGCCGGGTCGTGGTGATGTTTCAATCCGGCCCTAATCTACCGGAGGCGGCCCGGTCCGCCGATCCGGTGACCGGACCTCACCGCGCAGTCCTCCCCGGCGCTCAGCCGTGGAAGAAGTGCCGGGCGCCGGTGAAGTACATGGTGATGCCGGCGGCCTCCGCAGCGGCGATGACCTCCTCGTCACGGATGGAACCGCCGGGCTGGACCACGGCGCGCACGCCGGCGTCGATCAGGATCTGCAGCCCGTCCGCGAACGGGAAGAACGCATCGGACGAGGCCACCGCACCGCGGGCCCGCTCCGGCGCCCCGGTGCCGGAGACGTTCTCGGCACCGCCCGCCGTCGTGATCTCGGCGCCCTCGGCCCCGGCGCCCGTCCCCACGTCCTGGGCGCCGGTCGAGGCGGCCCCCAGGGTGTTGGCGCGCTCGACGGCCAGCCGGCAGGAGTCCAGCCGGTTGACCTGACCCATGCCGACGCCGACGGTGGCCCCGTCCGAGGCCAGCAGCACCGCGTTGGACTTCGCGGCACGCACCGCGCGCCAGGCGAAGGCGAGGTCGGCGAGGGTCTGGCCGTCCGCGGCGGGACCGGCGGCCAGGGTCCAGGTGGCGGGGTCGTCACCGGCGGCGTCGATCGCGTCCCGGGCCTGCAGCAGCATGCCACCGGAGACCTGCTTGTACTCCACGGTGTCCCGGGCGTAGCCCTCGGGCAGGCGCAGCAGGCGAAGGTTCTTCTTGGCGGAGAGGATCTCCAGGGCCTCGGCGGAGAAGGACGGCGCGATGACGACCTCGGTGAAGATGTCCTTGACGGTGGCGGCCATGCCGGCGGTGACCTCGCGGTTGGCGGCGATCACGCCACCGAAGGCGGACACCGGGTCGCAGGCGTGGGCCTTGCGGTGGGCCTCGGCGATCGGGTCGTGTCCCTGGGCGTCGGAGACCGGCGCCTCCTCGGACACGGCCACGCCGCAGGGATTGGCGTGCTTGACGATGGCCACGGCCGGGGCGTCGAAATCGTAGGCGGCGCGCAGGGCGGCGTCGGCGTCGGCGTAGTTGTTGTAGCTCATGGGCTTGCCGTGCAGCAGCTCGGCCTGGGCGATGCCGGGGGCGGCGCCGTCCTCCACGTACAGGGCCGCCTTCTGGTGCGGGTTCTCGCCGTATCGCAGGGTCTCGGCGCGCTGCAGCGTCACGCCGGCGTAGGGCGGGAAGACGGGTGCGGACGGGCTCAGGGCCGGCCCGTCCTGCGCGACCTGGCCGGCACCGGTGACCGCGGCGTCGGCCTCGAGGTCGTCGTCGGTCTCGAACTGCGCGGCGGTCCAGGAGGCCACGGCGTTGTCGTAGGCGGCGGTGTGGGCGAAGGCCAGGGCGGCCAGCCGGCGCCGGGTCCGCAGGTCGAAGCCCCCGGACTGCGCCGCGGCCACCACGTCGCCGTACCTCGCCGGGTCCACCACGACCGCGACGGAGGGGTGGTTCTTGGCCGCGGCCCGGACCATGGAGGGCCCGCCGATGTCGATCTGCTCGACGACCTCGTCCTGGCCGGCGCCGGAACGCACGGTGTCCACGAACGGGTAGAGGTTCACGACCACCAGGTCGAAGGGCTGCACGTGGAGCTGCTCGAGCTGGGCCACGTGGTCCTCGCGGCGGCGGTCGGCGAGGATGCCCGCGTGCACCATCGGGTGCAGGGTCTTCACCCGGCCGTCCAGGCACTCCTGGAACCCGGTCACCTCGGACACCTCGGTCACCGGGACCCCGGCGGCGGCGATCCGCTTCGCGGTCGAGCCGGTGGAGACGATCTGGACCCCGGCGGACTGCAGGCCGGTGGCCAGCTCCTCGAGACCGGTCTTGTCGTAGACGGAGATGAGGGCCCGCTTGAGCGGGACCCGGTCGAGCTGGATGGTCACTGGTGTGCTCCTGGGTGCTTCGGTCCGGTACGGCGGAAATGCGTGAGGGTGCCGGCCGGGCCGGGCGCCGCATCCAGTGTAGGGCGGGGCAGCGCGGGGCGGGCCGGGATGACGAGCGGGGACGACCGGGACCACCCCGGCGTCGGTGCCGGAGGGCACCCCGGGCCGGGGCGGTGTCCGGGCCTCACTCGCCGTGGGCCTGGGCCAGGTGCTCCACCAGCGTCGAGGCGCGTTCCTCGGTCCGGCGCTGCAGGCCGAACTCGGCGGCGAACAGCACGCCGTAGCCGAAGGTGTCCTCGCCGGCCTTGGCGGCCTTCTTCGCGGTCTGCAGCACGTGCTCCTGGAACATGATGGAGTCCCGGTGTTCACCCAGGGCCTCCTGCAGCTTCTTGGCCGTCTTCATGCGTGCCACCAGGTGGGCTCCGAGGTCCAGTCCGGTCGCGTCCTGGACGGCCTTGACCGCGTAGCGCAACCGCTTGGCCTCCTTGCGGACCTCGTGCATCAGCTCGATGCGGTGCTCCGGGTCCTCCTCGGCGGCGGCCCGTTCGGCCAGCTCCAGCACCGCGTCGACCTGCTCGGCGGCCAGCGGCTCCAGGGTCCCGGCGGCGTCGGCGGCCCGGGCCTCGTCGACCTCCGGGTGCAGCGGCACGTCGCGGGCATAGGCGTCCAACCGGTCCATGACGTCGAAGTACCACTGGGTGCGCATCCGCTTCAGGAGCTTGTCATGGGCCGTGGCGTACTCGTCGGCCTTGACCTTGCGCAGTCGCTTGACCGTCTTGCCGGGGACCCTCGCCGCCACCGGTCCATCGGCTCCACCGGGCAGGTCCTCCACCTTCTCGTCCACCTGGTCCCGGACCACCTCGGCGTCCCGGGCCACGGAGAGCAACCGACCGAGGGTGCGCAGGTCCTTGTTCACCCCCGCGGTGGCGTCCGGGTCCAGCAGCGGCGCATAGGCCTGAAGGGTGGAACGCAGGGTGCGGCACACCACCCGGAACTGGTGGATGGAGTCCTCCACGTCCCGCCGCACCAGGGGGTCCCAGCCCTTGAGCACCTTCATCTGGGCGCGGACGGTCTTGGTCAGCACGGCGTGCAGTCCCGGGGTGGTCCCCTCCGGGGCGTCGCCCCCCTGGGGGTCCAGCGGATCGGCCGCCTTGCCGACCACCTTCTCCACCTTCGAGCCCGCTGCCGAGGGCCGGGCCCCGGAGTCCTGCAGGACCTTCCCGACGGCGTCCAGGAACCTCACGGTGCCCGAGGCCGGTTCCTCCGTGGGCGCCTCACGAGCGGCGCTCCCGTCTGCTCCCGCGGGGGCGCCGTCGCCCGCGCCCGCGGGACCACCGGCGGGCCGACCCTCACCACCGGAGGCCCCCTCCGGCGTCGGGCCCTGACCTGCCACCTCCCGAACCTTCAGGGCGGAGTCCAGCAGGTCCGCGTCCACGACCTCGACCTCCCACTCCCGCCAGTGCTGGACGCGGGACTCGGAGCGGAACCCCACCGACATGGCGGCCACCTGGTCGTCGCAGACCTCGGCGAGCTGGCGGCCGTGGAAGTCCATCAGGTCCACCACCGAGCGCAGGGTGTTGAGCCGGGCGATCGGCCCGAACGACTTGCCGCGCACGTGGACCTGCACCAGGTCCAGGATCCGGTCCGGGACGCGCACGCCCTCGGGCCCGGGCGCGACGTCGGCGCAGTCCTCCGTGCCCAGCGGGGACTGCAGTTCCAGGCGGTGTTCGCCGGACTTGATCTTCACGTGCCAGCCGGCGTCGGTCCCCCCGGTGCGCCGGCGCAGGGTCACCCCGCTGGCCGAGAGGTCGCGGTCCACGGTGTCGAAGTACACCGCCTCCAGGGCCACCGGCGGGCGGTACCGGACCTGGGCCACACCGCCCACGCCGTTGAGCCGGGGCAGGGACGCCTGGCCGTCGACGTCGTACTTGCGCTCGATCTCCACATGGACTGCGTCACTCATGGCACCATGATCCCAGAAACGGCGCCGAAGCCCCGGAAGAATCGAAACCCGCCATCACCTCCTCGAATTCCCGCACCAGCCCATCCTCGACCCTGCCCACGGGGGAGGAGATCGTCCAGAACCTGCCGTGGCGATGGAACACCCAGGGCCGGGTCTTCATCGTCGGCGGCCTGGGATTCATGTTCGATGCCTGGGACGTCTCCCTCAACGGAGTGCTGATCCCGCTGCTGCGCGAGGAATGGGCCCTCAGCGCCGGCCAGGCCGCGTGGATCGGCACCGCGAACCTGATCGGCATGGCCCTGGGTGCCTTCGTGTGGGGCACCGTCGCGGACCGGATCGGGCGCAAGAAGGCATTCGCGGCCACGCTGCTGGTCTTCTCGGTCTTCACCCTCGCCGGTGCCCTGACCGGCGGTATCGGCTGGTTCGTGCTGTTCCGGTTCCTGGCCGGATTCGGTCTGGGCGGCTGCATCCCCGTCGACTACGCCCTGGTCGGGGAATTCACCCCGCGCAGGCACCGGGGCACCGTGCTGACCGCCATGGACGGCTGGTGGCCGATCGGGGCGGCCGGCTGCGGCTTCCTGTCCGCCTGGCTGGTCGCCACGTGGGGTGACTGGAGGCTGCCCCTGCTCGTGATGATCCTGCCCGCGCTGCTGGTGTTCCTCGTCCGGTTGATGGTCCCCGAGTCCCCCCTGTTCCTCATCCAGCAGGGCCGCGAGGCCGATGCACGCAAGGTGATCGACGACATGGTCCGGCGCACCGGCGAGCCCGCGCGCGAGTACGTGCTGCCGCCCGTGCCGAAGCCGAAACCGCTGACCGTGGGCGCCCTGGGCGAACAGCTGGCCTCGCTGTGGCGGTACTCCGCCAAGGTCACCCTCGTGTCCTGGGCGCTGTTCTTCACCATCATGCTCGTCTACTACATCGCACTGCAGTGGCTGCCGACCTTCCTCATCGACGCCGGTTACGAGCAGGCCCGGGCGTTCATCATGACCGGCGCCATGGCCGCCGTCGGGCTGCTGGGCGTGATCGTGGCCGCCTGGCTGGTGGAGAAGACCGGCCGCAAGTGGCTGCTGGCGGTCACCGCCGTGGCGTCCTCGTTCCTGATGGCCGGGCTGGCCGCGCTGCTGGACGTGCCCGCCGCCGTGCTGCCCCTCGTGCTGTCCTTCGGGTTCGTGGTCCAGGTCGCGATCCCCGTGCTCTACACCTACGTCTCGGAGCTCTACCCCACCGAGCTGCGCGGATCCGGCTTCGGCTGGGCCTCGGCCGTGTCCCGGATCGCCGCCGGAGTGGGCCCGCTGGTCTTCGTCGCCTGGCTGGTCCCGGTCATGGGCCTGGTCTGGTCCTTCGTGGTGACCGGCGTGCTGGTGGTGGCGGCGGTCGTGTTGATGATGGCCATGGCCCCGGAGACCAGGGGCCGCGAGCTGGAGGTCACGGAGGCCGCCTGAGCTCCGCCCCCTGGACGGTCTTCCCGCCGCCGTGCGGGCAGGACCGATGCGTCACACCTCGGGGGCAGACCCGGCCGGTGGTGATGGCCCGCACAGCGGGGTGACGGGTAGAGGTTGATAGATCAATCTCATGTGGGCGTGGCGTCGCTCGGGGAACCCCCGGTGGACACCTGGCCGTGGCCTCGGGGAAACCCGCATCGCAGAGGGTGGACCAGTCCGGCCGAGCCGCGGCCGGGCTCCATCACACCACCCAGGAGGGGTCCTGATGAACCACCAGCAGAGGAAGCGTGCCCGGCTGACCGCCGGCACCCTCGCCATCGTCGCCGCCGCCACCCTCGGCGCGAGCGCCGCGACGGCCGCGCCGTCGTCGTCCACCGGGGCCGGGCAGGCCCCCGCCCAGAGCCCCGCCCAGCAGGACGGGGCGGACTGGCAGGAGACCGCGTACCGCGGCGAGGTCGAGGTCGTCCGCAACGGCCGGACCGACCGCGAGACCGTTTCCGGCGCCGTCTTCGACGACAAGGACCGGGACTCGAACCAGGACGCCGGCGAGCCGGGTGTGCCCGGGGTGAAGGTCTCCAACGGCCGCGAGGTCGTCACCACGGACGGCCAGGGCCGCTACGAGCTGCCGGTCGAGGACAACATGACCGTGTTCGTCACCCAGCCGCGCGGTTACCAGGTCCCCGTGGACGAGGACAACGTGGCCCAGTTCTCCTACAACCACCTGCCCGAGGGCTCCCCGGAGCTGAGGTTCGGCGGCATCGACCCGACCGGCGCCGTTCCGGCCGCCCTGAATTTCCCGCTCGCCCAGAGCGGGCTGACCCAGGATCCCGAGCAGTCCTGCGTCATCGGTGGTGACGTCCAGACCTACACCGAGCAGGAGGTGGAGTTCGCCCGCGCCGGCGTGTTCTCCGACCTCGCCGCGCGGACGGACTACGCCGGCTGCGGTGCCCTGTTCATCGGCGACGTGGTCGGCGACGACCTCTCCCTGTACCCGAAGACCCGCGAGCTGGCCTCCATGCTCAACGGCCCCGCCCGCTTCCTGCCGGGCAACCACGACATGGACTTCGACGCCACCGAGCGCGAGCACTCCACGGACACCTTCCGGGCGAACCTGGGAGCGCACTACTACTCCTACGACGCGGGCAAGGCCCACGTGGTGGCCCTGAGCACCGTGGACTTCCCCGTGAAGGAGAACGCCCGCCCGGGTGACTACAACGGCAGCATCGACGCCCGCCAGATGGAGTGGCTGCGCAACGACATCGAGAACACCCCGGAGAACAAGGTCATCGTGCTCGCCGGCCACGTCCCGCTGCTCGACTTCGCCGATGAGAGCAGCAAGAAGCACCAGATCGACCAGGTCAAGGAGGTCTACGAGATCCTCGAGGGCCGCGAGGTCGTCACCCTGGGCGGCCACACCCACTCCCTGGAGAACCTGCGGGCGGGTGACTCGATGAAGGGCTGGAAGGACCTGTTCGGCGTGGACGAGCTGCCGTTCACCCACATCACCGCCGGCGCCATCTCCGGCGACTGGTACAACGGCCGGCTGCTCGAGGGCGGTTACCCCGAGGCCGTGCAGCGTGACGGCGCCATGCCCGGCGTCCTGACCCTGGACCTCAAGAACACCGAGGTCACCGAGCGCTTCACCGTCCGCGGTGCCGACGAGGACGAGCAGATGTCCCTGTCCGTGAACACCCCGCGCTACCGCGCCTGGTTCGAGCAGTACAAGGGCCAGCGCGGCAAGGCCCCGGCCTTCGAGAACCCGCTGCAGGTCTCCCGCGCGGACCTCGCGGACACCACGTGGCTGACCACCAACTTCTGGATAGGCTCCACCGGCTCGGCCGTCGAGGTCTCGATCGACGGTGGCGAGGCCACCCAGGCCACCCGCACCCAGCCCCTCGAGGGCGAGGGCGCGCTCGTGGGCGCGGAGTACTCCGACCCGGCCGCGGTCCAGCAGCAGCTCGTCCACGGCGGATCGCTCGCGGACCGCTCGATGCACCTGTGGCAGTTCGAGCTGCCGGAGGACCTGGCGGCCGGCGAGCACACCGCCGAGGTGACCGCCACGGACGTGCACGGTCGGGCGTTCACCGAGGAGATCACCTTCGAGGTGACGGAGTGATGCCCACGCGGGCCCTGGCGGCCTGAGGCCATCCTGCCGGAACCGGAGTCCCGGCGATCCTGAGGAGAACCCGTGATCCTCACGGAGTCACGTCCTGATCGCCGGGACTTCCCCGTCCTGCCGGGCTGTCTGCCGTTCGTGCCGCGATAGCGTGAGGGCACCAGACCACGGAGTCCGACGAGGAGCGAGCCATGGCGGAACGGATGATCCAGGCGGGCGGCGTCGAGCTCTGCACCGAGGCCTTCGGCGACCGGGCGGACCCGCCCCTGCTGCTCGTCATGGGCCTGGGCGCCTCAATGCTCTGGTGGGACGAGGGCTTCTGCCGCCTGCTCGCCGACGGTGGACGCTTCGTCATCCGCTACGACCACCGGGACACCGGTCGCTCGGCGGCCTACCCACCCGGCCACCCCGGGTACACGGGTCAGGACCTGGTGGACGACGCCGTCGGTGTCCTCGACGCCTACGGGCTCCCGGCCGCCCACGTAGTCGGCCTCTCCGCGGGTGGCGGGCTGGCTCAGCTGCTCGCCCTCGACCACCCGGCCCGTGTGCTCTCCCTGGTCCTGATCAGCACCAGCCCCGCGGTGCCCGGGGAGCGCCGGCTGCCGCCTCCGACCCGAGATGTCCTGGACTTCGCCTCCACGGTGGACGTCGACTGGTCCGACCCCGCGTCCGTCGCCGACTACCTCGTCGGGTACGAGCGGATGCTCACCGGCCCCGACCGCCCGGTCGACGTGGCCGCGGTGAAGGGTCTCGTGGCCCGTGACGTCGCCCGTTCCCGGGACATCCGGACGATCCAGAACCACGACCTGCTGGAGGACGAGGAGCGCCCCCTGGGGCCGCTGTCCTCGATCACCGCCCCCACGCTGGTCATCCATGGCGGTGCCGATCCGCTCTTCCCGCCCGCCCACGGGAGGGCCCTGGCCGAGGAGATCCCGGAGGCCCGTCTCCTGCTGCTCGAGGCGGCCGGCCATGGTCTGCAGCGGACGGACTGGCAGATCGTGGCCCGCTCGATCCTGGAGCACACCGCGGCCGACCGGTGACCCCCTCACCCCCGACGCCGCAGGAACTCCCGGAACGTCATCGGCGCCGTCCCGGTGACCGCCTCGACGTCCCCGCTGACCACGTCCAGCTCACCCCGGGCGATCGCCGTATAGGTCGACACCCAGGCATCGGCCTGCCACGACGGCGGGTTCCACGCCCGGCGGGACGCGTACGCCTCCTCCACCGTCTCGTCGTGGAAGCGCACCTCGGTACCCTCCACCTCGGAGGTGATCCGGGCGACCTCGTCGAAGGCCAGGGTCTCCGGCCCGGTGAGGCGATAGGTCCGCCCCGCGTGCCGGGCGGGGTCCTGGAGGACGTGCGCGGCGGTGCGGGCGACGTCCTCGTGCGCGACGAAGGCGCACCTCCCGTGTCCGGCCGGACCCCGGATGACGCCGTCCTCGCCCACCACCGCGCGGGCCATGTCCATGTAGAAGCTGTCCTGCAGGAACGTGTACGCCATGCCCGAGGCGACGATGTCCCCCTCGGTCGCCGCGTGCGTCTTCGCCAGGGTGAAGGTCGCCTCCGGGCTCGCCCCCAGGAAGGAGGTGTAGACCACGTGCCGCACCCCGGCCCGCGCCGCGGCCGCGACGAACGCCTCGTGCTCGGCCCGGCGGTGCTCGGACTCCGAGGCGGAGACCATGAACAGCACGTCCACGCCGGTCAGGGCCCTCGTGGCGGCCCCGGTGTCCGCGTAGGGGGCCACGTGCACGGTGGCCCCCGGCAGCCCGGGCGCCCGCGAGGGGTCCCGCACCAGCAGTCGCAGCGGGATCCCGGCGCCGGCCAGCAGCCGGGCGACGCGGCCGCCGAGCTGCCCGGTGGCACCGGTGACGGCGATGGTGGGGTCTGACATGGACGGCTCCCGGACAGAGTCGCCGCACGGGCACGGCGAGAACGAATTCCCCATGGTATTCCCCGCCGGTGCCTCCGCCCATCCTCCTGAGCGCTTCACGAGGGGCCCGGGGACGTCGCGGCGGTGCTCCCGGCAGGCCGTGCGGTGTAGGACCATGGACGCCATGGACATCCGCGACGAACGGCTCAGCATCCCCGCCGGTGAGGAGACCGTCACCGCCGCCTACGCCCGCCCCTGCTCCCCCACTGCCACCGTGGTGGTCGCGCACGGCGCCGGGGCCGGCATGGACCACCCCTTCCTCACCGGGTTCACCGGCGCCCTCAACGACGCCGGCGTGGCCACCTGGCGCTTCAACTTCCCCTACGCGGAGGCCGGGAAGAAGTTCCCCGACCGCGCCCCCAAGGCCGTCGCCACTTGGCGCGCGGTGATGGCGGCGGCCCGCGAGCGCGCCGGGGGTGCTCCGGTCTGGGCAGCCAGCAAGTCCTTCGGCGGCAGGATGGCCTCGATGGCCGTCGCCGAGGGCATGGAAACCGCGGGGCTGGTCTTCCTGGGCTACCCGCTGCACCCACCGGGCAGACCGGAGAAGCTGCGGGACGAGCACCTCTACGGGCTCACGCTGCCCATGCTCTTCCTGCAGGGCTCCCGGGACGCGTTCGCCCTGCCCGGCGAGCTGGAACCGGTGGCCGGGCGCATCGGGGACCATGCCGTCGTGCGCCGGGTGGCGAACGCCGACCACTCCTTCACGGTGCCGCGGGACCGGCGCAACCAGGAGCAGACCGGGGCGGGCCTGGCCCCCGCGGTGCTCGAGTTCATCGCCGGCGGCGCGTAGGGCCTACCGGACGCGCGGCAGGCGCATCAGCGCCTCGAGCGGGCCCACCTCGAACCGGCGGGTCCACAGCCAGGCGAAGAGCAGGGACGCCAGGCACAGCACGGCGGTGACCGCGTAACCGCCGGCCAGCGAGCCGGGTCCGGGCCGGACGAACACGGCCAGGGCCAGCAGGTGGCCCACGTAGACGGTCAGGGACAGCCGCCCCATGGCGGCCAGCGCCGGTGTCCATCGGGCCAGGAAGCGCTCCGCCGCCAGGCACGCACCGAGGATGCACAGTGCCGCACCGGTGCTCGAGATGAGCCACAGCGGCATCTGGGAGTGCCCGGTCACGGACACCAGCCGGTCCCAGCCGACCGTCCGCCCGGGCTCTCCGACCAGCAGGACCAGCAACCGGGAGAAGGCGTAGGCCCCGACGGCGGCCACCGCACCGCCCACCAGGAACATGCGCTGAAGCCGTCCGTCCCGCAGGTCCAGCCGGCCGAGCACCATCCCGAGCAGGAACGGCGCCACCCACACGACGGCGGGGTAGGACCCGGAGAACAGGATGTCGTCCAGGATCTCCGGCGGGGGGTCCACGAGGGTGGGTTCCTTGATGGTGAAGGCATCCGTGCCGTGCCGCACGGCCACCCAGAGGATCGGGCCCGCCACGAGGAAGGTGGCGGACAGGGCGGCCAGCAGCCACGTCGGAGCCCTCAGCAGCGGCAGGCACACGATGAACAGCAGACCGTAGAGCGGCAGGATGACGCTGGCCTCATGGCCGGCCATCTGCAGGGCCAGCCCGCCCACGAGCAGCAGGGCTGCCCGCCACACCACGGTCTGCCACGGCAGGGGACCAGCTAACGGCCCTCGCGAGGAACGCGTGAGGATGGACATCCCCACGCCGGCCAGCAGCATGAACAGCACGGAGGACCGTCCCAGCGGGAGGTCGTAGAGCGTGCCGAACAGGCCGCCCTCACCCCGGGGGCCGACGTTGACGGCGATCATCCCGATGATCGCCAGTGCCCGCGCCACGTCCAGGCCGACCACGCGGCCGGCCCTCGGGGCAGGCTCACCGGTACCGGCCGGGGGTCGTTCGGCCGGCCGGTCGTCGTCGGATTGCTGGAAGGAGGATGGGACGGCGCCCATGAGGGTCATCCTTCACCCTGTGGGGCCGCGACGTCGGCGATCTCCACGTCGGCCTCCCGGCGGCTGTCGGTGGCCCCGGTGACCTCACCGGTGGCGTAGTCGATCTCCAGGGCCTGCACCGAACCGAAGATCGCCTGTTCCCGCTCGGTGCGCTGGAGCTCCCACTTCCGCTCCTCGATGAGCCGGGCGAGGTCCCCGGACGGTTCCTGCTCCACGGCCAGCACGCCGTCCTGGAGGTGGTACCGCGGGGCGTCGACGGCCTCCTGCAGCGGGGCGTCCTGCAGCGCCCAGGCCACGAGGACCCCGGAGAGGATGTTGGGGATCTGGTGCCCGCCCGGACTGCCGAGCCCGAGCACGGGACGGCCCTCGTCGTCGAGCACCATGCTGGGGGCGGACCAGCTCACGGACTTGCGCCCGGGCTCGGGCCTGTTCGCCGGGGACGCCTCGCTCTCGAAGCGGGAGAGCTGGTTGTTGAGGAAGAACCCGCCCACGGAGGCGGACTCACTGCCGCCCCAGAAGCTCGTCAGGGTGTTGGTCATGGAGACGGTGAACCCGGACCGGTCCACGACCGTCAGGTGGGTCGTGTTGCCCGCGGTCACCACGCCGGTGGCCGTCACCGGTCGAACGCCGTCGTCGGCTCCGGTGGCCCCGGCACCGGTCCCGCCGGCCAGCAGGCCCACGCGGTCGGCGATGCCGGCGTTGCGTGCCGGATCCGTGAGCTGGTCGACCGGGACATCCACGAAGTCGGGATCCCCGAGGAAGTGGGTGACCGATCCCTCGGCCGCGATCCATGCCTCGGCCAACCGGTCCACGTAGCCGGCCGTCCCCGGTTCGTGCTCGCCGACCCCCAGGGCCTCGGCGACCTGGAGCTGCTGGACGAGGGCGGCGCCGGGCAGGGGCGGGGCGGCCGAGAGGACCTCGTAGTCCCCGAACTCCCCGCTGACCGGCTCCACCTGCTCGGGCTCGTAGGCCGCGAGGGACGCGGCGTCGAGCCCGTCGACCTCGCTGAGCCGATCCGCGATGCTGCCGGTGTAGAACGCCTCGGGCCCCTGGTCGGCGATCGTGGTCATGGTCCGGGCCAGGTCCTCCTGCACCAGCGTCTCCCCCGCGGCCAGCGGTTCACCGGAGGCGGAGTGATAGTGCTCCAGGCCCTCGATGGAGGCCGGGCCGAAGTCCGAGCGCATCCGCTGGGCCAGGAAGTCGGAGACGGGGAAGCCCTCCCGCGCCAGGCCGATCGCCGGCTGCAGCAACTGCTCCCACTCCAGCGTCCCGTGGTCGGCATGGATCTGCGCGAGCCCCGCGACGAGTCCCGGGACGCCGGTGCCGGAATCCGGGATCCGCCCGTCCTGCGCCACCACCTCGCGGTAGTCATAGCTCGTGGCCTCCTCGCCCGGGGCCGCCAGGAGGGCCGAGCCACCCCCGCCGATACCCGAGGCGTAGGGCTCCACCACGGCCACGGCGAAGGCCACGGCCACGGCGGCGTCCGCGGCGTTGCCGCCCTCGTCCAGGACCTGCATCCCCGCCTCGACGGCCTCCGGGTGCGCGGCGGAGACGCCGTACTGGTCCAGCTGGGCGGCCGCGCCTGCCGGGGACGTGCGCGGTTCCGCGCTCGCGGAGGGACTGGGGCGCGCGCTGTCACCGGCGGACGACGACGGCGCAGCCGGGGACGACGTTCCGGGCGCCGGTGCGGAGGTCGGCGCCTGGCAGGCGGACAGGGTCAGTACGGCCGCCAGCAGCGGCACGGCACCGAGGGCCGGTTGCTTCTTCATGGGCTCCTTGGGGACGACAGGTCGCCAGTGAAGATCACGGTGCGATCACGACGACAGCCTTCATCGACTATCCCACACTGCGGCCCCCGCCGTCCGGCTCCGAACGGCGGTGGCCCCCGCGTCCGCAGCCCGTTCCCGGTCCGGCGACCGGCCCGGCCGCCGGCCCGGCCGCCGGCCCGGTCCGGCCTGCGCAGGGTTCTCTGCTCCGGCGCACAGTCCCCGCCAAGGTTCGGCCCGTACCGTCGAAGGCGTCACAAGGTGCGAGTGATGATGACAGAAGGCCCCGGCAGTCCCCTCAGCCGGGGCCTTCGCCTTGCCCGGTCCACGGCCTACGCTGTGTCCATGACCGGCACCGACAGCCCCGCAGTCCCTGGTCCCCCCGGATCCGCCGACGTCGACGCGTACATCGACGGGTTCCCCGAGCTGGCCCGTGCCCTGTTGAGGGAACTGCGGGACCTGGCCCGGGCCGTGGTGCCCGAAGCCACCGAGACGCTGAAGTGGAACGAGCCGGCCTACGTCCACCCGCACGGGACCATCCTGTTCCAGTTCTCCGGCCACAAGGCCCACGCCAACATGACCTTCACGCCCAGCGTTCGCGAGGCCTTCGAGGACGAGCTGGTCAACTTCGAGACGGGCAAGGGCTCGGTGAAGCTCTTCTACGGCCAGCCGGCGCCGCACGACCTGCTCGAGCGGATGATGCTGGCCCGGGTGCGCGAGTACGAGGACGAGGGCGTCACCTGGATGTAGCCGGGCCTCTCGCCCCCGGGACCCGCGCCCCTAGACTGCCCCCATGCCCGATCCCACAGACCTCCCCGATCCCGGCGTGCCCACCGCCGTCCTCTTCGTCGACCTGCAGGAGGGCTTCTTCGAGTTCCCCGACCTGCAGGACACCCGCGCCCTGCTGGTCGAGGAGTCGAACTGGCTCGCCGCCCAGGCCCACGCCGGCGGACACGCGGTGTTCGTGGTCAACACGGTGCACCAGGAGGACAAGTCCACCTGGACGCTGAAGATGCTCGAGGACGACCAGGGCTTCAACTTCGAGGGCAGCTGGCAGGCCAGCCTGCTCGACGGGCTGGACCTGGAACCGGCCCGGCACCTGGTCAAGACGCGGGACAGCGCGTTCTTCGGCACCGACCTGGTGGAGCAGCTGCGTGAGGCTGGCGTCCATCGGCTCGTGCTGGCCGGCGTCACCGCGGAGTCCTGCGTCTCAGCCACCGGCCGGGACGCCTTCGCCCACGACTTCGAGGTCGTCTACGCCCGGCAGGCCATCGCCTCCTCCGACGCGGAGCGCGGCTGGACGGACCTGGAGAACGTCAGCGCGGACTTCCGCCAGACGATCCTGAACCGTCCCGAGGTTCAGCGGCTGCTGACCGCGAAGTAGTCCTCCGGCCGTTTCCCGGCGGCGAGCTCCCCGAGCACCGCGAGCAGCAGGTGCCGTTCCTGGACCTTGATCCGCTCGTGCAGGATTTCCTCGGTGTCCGTGGCGAGCACCGGCACGGCGGCCTGGGCCAGGATCGGGCCGGTGTCCACGCCGGCATCGGCGATGTGCACGGTGCACCCGGTGACCTTGACCCCGTACCGGAGGGCGTCCCGGACCCCGTGGGCGCCCGGGAAGGCCGGCAGCAGGGCCGGATGGGTGTTGAGGTACCGTCCGCCGAAGGCCTCCAGGAACTCCTCGCCGACGATCCGCATGAAGCCGGAGGAGAGCACGTAGTCCGGCGCGTACGACGCCGTCTGGGCGGTCAGCGCGTGGTTCCAGGCCGCCCGGTCGGGGAACCGCGCGAAGTCCACCACGAACGTCTCGATCCCGGCGGCCGAGGCGCGGGCCAGCCCGCCGGCGTCGGGACGGTCCGCCCCCACTGCGGCGATCTCCACGTCCAATCGGCCGGCCACGACGGCGTCGATCACCGATTGCAGATTGGTGCCGGATCCGGAGACGAGGGCCACGATGCGCATGGCTTCCATCGTAGGTCCACGTAGGGTGAACCCATGATCTCCTACAGATCAGTCACCAAGCGCTTCGCCGACGGCACCGTCGCGGTCCAGGACTTCAGCCTCGACGTCCCCCGCGGCACCCTGACCGTCCTGGCGGGGTCCTCGGGCTGCGGCAAGACGACCCTCATGCGCATGGTCAACCGGATGGTCGACCCCTCCTCCGGGCAGGTGCTCGTGGACGGTGAGGACGTGGCCGGCCGGGACCCGGTCGCCCTGCGCCGGCGCATCGGGTACGTCATGCAGAACTCGGGACTGCTGCCCCACCGCACCGTCGCCCAGAACATCGCCACCGTCCCGCGTCTCAACGGCGTGGACCGCCGCGCGGCCCGGCGGCGCACCGGGGAGATGATGGAACTCGTCGGCCTGGACGCGAAGCTGGCCGACCGCTACCCGGCGCAGCTCTCCGGCGGCCAGCAACAGCGCGTGGGCGTGGCCCGCGGCCTGGCCGCCGACCCGGACATCCTCCTGATGGACGAGCCCTTCGGGGCCGTGGACCCGCTCGTGCGCTCCGAGCTGCAACGCCAGCTGCGCCAGCTGCACGGCCAGATCGGCACCACCATCCTGTTCGTCACCCATGACATGGACGAGGCCCTGGCCCTCGGCGACCAGATCGTGCTGCTGCGCGCGGGCGCGGACATCGCCCAGCAGGGCACCCCGAGGGAATTCGTCGCCGAGCCCGCCAACGACTTCGTGCGGACCTTCCTCGGGCTGGACCGCGGCCAGCGCACCCTGCACCGCGAGCGCGCCGCGGACGGCTCGATCGTGGTGGTGGACGCCCACGGCCGGCCCGCCGGGGTGCTCGCGGAACCGGACGGCCGGCCCGACGACGGCGCGCGCCCGGGTGCCATGGCCGACGGCGGGCCCCGGCCGGGAACCCAGGACGCGCCGGGCGCATGAACTGGGTCCTGGACAACCTGCCGCTGATCGCGGACCGGACGTGGGCGCACCTGGCCACGTCCCTGCCGGCCATCCTGGCCGCGCTGGTGATCTCCGTCCCGCTGGGCTGGCTGGCCCACCGCTACCGGGTCCTGAACGGCCCCGTGCTGACCGGCGCCGGGCTGATGTACGCGATCCCGTCCCTGCCGCTGTTCATCGTGCTGCCGGTGCTGATCGGCACCGGCGTGCGGGACGTGGTGAACGTGGTCGTGGCCCTGACCCTGTACGGGGTGGCGCTGCTGGTGCGCAGCGTGGCCGACGGGCTGGACGGGGTGCCGCCGGAGGCCCGCAGTGCCGCCGTGGCCCTGGGCTATCCGCCGCTGCGCCGGTTCCTGACCGTGGACCTGCCCCTGGCCGGCCCGGTGATCCTGTCCGGGCTGCGAGTGGTGGCCGTCTCCACGGTGTCCCTGTGCACGGTGGGGGCCGTCCTGGGCATCCCGTCGCTCGGGCTGCTGTTCACGGACGGGTTCCAGCGCGGGATCCTGGCGGAGATCCTCACCGGGATCGTGCTGACCGTGGTGCTCGCGCTGGCCCTGGACCGGTTGCTCGTGGCGCTGGGCCGGTTGGCCATGCCCTGGACGCGTGCGGAGGTGGGGGCATGAACCAGTTGTGGGAGGCCGTGCTCTGGTGCCTGGACCCCGCGCAGTGGACGGGGCCGTCCGGGATCGCCGCGCGGTCCCTGGAGCACCTCGGCTACACGCTGCTGGCCGTGGTGATCGCCGCCGCCATCGCCGTGCCGATCGGCTGGTGGGTGGGCCACACGGGCAGGGGGCGCGGAGCCGCCGTCGCGCTCTCCGGGGCCGCCCGCGCCCTGCCGACCCTCGGGGTGCTCACCCTGACCGCGCTGCTGCTGGGCATCGGGCTGGCGGGGCCGATGACGGCCTTCGTCATCCTGGCCGTCCCGTCCATCCTGGCCGCCGCCTATGCCGGCTTCGAGGCCGTGGACCGCCGGGTAATCGACGCCGCCCGGGCCCAGGGGTACACCGGCGCCCAGGTGCTCTGGCAGATCGAGGTGCCCCTGGGGCTGCCGGTGCTGGTCGGCGGGCTGCGCTCGGCAGCACTGCAGGTGGTGGCCACCGCCACCCTGGCCGCCTACGTCGGCGCCGGCGGACTGGGCCGCTACCTGTTCCTGGGCCTGAAGACCCAGGACTACGCCATGATGCTCGGCTCCTCCCTGCTCGTCGTCGCCCTCGCCCTCGTCCTGGACGGGGTGTTCGCCCTGGCCGGACGCGCCGCCGTCCCACGTGGGGTGACAGTGGCGCGCCGCGGGGTCAACGCGTAGGTTTCAGAACAGCGCCCGTCTCCGGAAGAGGATCCCCATGAAGAAGCCCACCCGCCGTTCCGCCCTGGCCCTGGCCGCCGTCGCCGCCCTCGCCCTGACCGGCTGCGGCAGCTCCGACCCGCTCGGCGGCCAGGACACCGCCTCCGGCTCACCGTCGGCCACGGGGGGCACGGGCGGGAGCGGGGACGCCCTGGTCATCGGCTCCCAGCAGTACTACTCGAACGAGATCATCGCCGAGCTCTACGCCCAGGCCCTCGAGGCCGAGGGCTACACGGTGGAGCGGGACTACCAGATCGGCCAGCGCGAGGTGTACCTGCCGGAGGTCGAGTCCGGGGCCATCGACGTCATGCCCGAATACGGCGGGAACCTGCTCCAGTACTACGACGCCGAGGCCACGGCCACCTCGCCGGAGGACATCCAGGCCGCGCTGGCCGAGGTGCTGCCCCAGGGGCTGCGCCCGCTGGAACCGGCCGAGGCCACGGACCAGGACTCCTACAACGTCACCCGCGCGTTCGCCGAGAAGCACTCCCTGACGTCCCTGGCGGACCTGAAGAACGTGGACGAGCCGCTGAAGGTGGCCGCCAACTCCGAGTTCGAGACCCGTCCCTACGGTCCTGCCGGACTCAAGGAGGCCTACGGGGTGGACGTGACCGTGGTGCCCGTGGAGGACTCGGGCGGCCCGCTGACCGTCAAGGCCCTGGTGGACGGGGACGTCCAGCTCGCCGACATCTACTCGGCCGACCCCTCGATCGCGGCCGAGGACCTGGTGACCCTGGAGGACCCGGAGAACCTGATCCTGCCGCAGAACGTCACCCCGATCGCCTCCGAGGCCGTGGACGAGGAGGCCGCCGCGATCATCGAGAAGGTCAATGCGAAGCTCACCCCGGAGGCGCTGATCGGCCTCAACCGGGAGTCCGTCGAGAAGGAGGCCTCCAGCGAGGACATCGCGCAGGCCTGGCTGGCCGGTCAGGGGCTGTCCTGACACCCCAGTAGGCTGGAGCGGTGAGCCAGACCGCGCCCGGAGCATCGACCGACACCGAACTGACGCGGTACCGCTCGCTGCGCACCGCCCTGGTCTGGCTGGCGGGGATGCTGCTGCTGACATACCTGGCCTCCGTCCTGACCCTGCCGTGGAAGGCCGCCTCCCTGGTCTTCGCCGTCACCGGCATCGTCTTCGGCGTCCTCGCCCTCATCCGCACCGCCCGGATCCCCTCGCCGTGGCTCCTGCGCGTGGGCGCGGTGGCGGGCATGGCCGGCTGCGCCCTCTTCGGGTTCGTCACCGCCTCCCAGGTCGTGTTCTGGGACGCCACCACGCGGTTCGAGGACTGCACCGCCGGCGCGATCACCGAGCGGGCGCTGGAGCGGTGCAGCCAGGAGTACACCGAGCAACTGGCCGGGTTCACCGGTCCGGTCGGCGCCCGGTAACGGGTACGTACCGGCCCGGATCACCCGGACGCGGGTGGTGAGGGGGCACGGTGGGTGGCCTCGAGGGCCACGGCGACCACGTGCCGGAGGTCATGGTGCGCGCCGAAGGCCTCGCGCTGGAGGTGCGCGCCGGTGCCCTGCCGCAGGACCCGGGCCACGACGGCCTCGACCGTCCCCTCCTCCCCGTACTCGACCAGTACGGGCCGGACGCCGTCCAGCAGCCGGCCGAGGACGTCCGCCGCCGGCGCGGGAGTCCCCGTGGCCGGGTCGATCAGCCGGCCCGCGACACCCGAACGGCTGGCCAGCCAGGTCCACACTCCCAGCTCCGAGGCGGGGACCTCGGGAGCCGGCCGGCGTGGCTCCCTGAGGGCGGTCTCCACCAGGGCCCTGACCAGCGCGGCGATCACGGCCGCCACGGCCTGGTCCGTGCAGACGTCGGCGATGCGCACCTCGAGCGTGGGGTAGCGCTCGCTGGGGCGGGCGTCGTAGTAGATCATGCCGGCGTCCAGGGGGACCTGCGTTGCCAGCAGCCGGTCCCGGTGCCGGTCATAACCGGCGGCCGAGCCGAACACCTCCGGCGGACCGCTCACGGGCCATCGGGACATCACCCGGTGGCGGTAGGAGGCGTAACCGGTGTCCACTCCCTGCCAGTACGGGGAGTTGGCGCTGAGCGCCAGCAGGGGGGCGAGCCAGACACGGATCCGGTCGAGGGCGGTCACGGCCTCGTCCCGGGAGGAGACGCCCACGTGGACGTGCAGGCCGTTGGTGAGGTTCTCCAGGGCCATCACCCCGAACTCCCTGCCGATCCGCTGGTAGCGCGCCTTCGGCGTCAGGTGGAGGCTGGTGCCGTCCGGGGCCGTGCCCAGCGCCGCGACCCGTCCGCCGGCCCGTACGGCGGCCTCCTCGGCGAGGGCCCGCCCGGCCCGGATGGCCGCGAACTGTCCGGTCAGGGTGGTCTGCGGCGGGTTGTCGACCTCGATCTGTTCCTGCTGCAGCTCCATCGTCACCCGGTGGCCGGAGGAGGTCTCCTCGGACCGCGGACCCGCCACCGCCTCCCCGGCGGGCAGCGGTTCCAGGGACGGAACCGCCACCAGCAGGAACTCCTCCTCCACACCGAACGTGCGCATCTACCGCCACCTCGCCTCGTCGAAGGCTCCCAGCATGGCAGACGCGGCGTTCCGGCGTGAGCCGGAGCACCCTCGCCGGGGAGGGTCAGGCCGGCGGACTGCTCAGGCCGACTGCCCGATCGCCCCCTGGTTGGCGGTGTGCGAGACCTCGATGCGGCGGGGCTTGGCCTCCTCGGCCACGGGGATCTGCAGCGTCAGCACACCGTCCGTGTACGAGGCGTCGATCCTGTCCGTCGCCAGCCCCTCGCCGAGTGTCAGCTGCCGCGCGAAGGTCCCGGTGGTGCGTTCCCGGGCGAGCCACTGGATCTGGCCCGTCTCCTCGTCCTGCCGGTCGGCGCGGATGGTCAGCGTCCGCCCCTCGAGGTCGACGTCGATCGACCTGGGGTCCACACCCGGCAGGTCCATCTTCAGCACGAAGTGGTCCTCACTCCGGTACAGGTCCATCGGCATCGCCTGTGTCCGCACCGATGATGTCATCTGTCCGAAGACGCCGTTCAGCACCCGGTCGATCTCGCGCAGGGGATCAACATGGTTGGCCACAGAAATCACCTCCATACGGTGACCGGACCCGGGCCTTCCGGGCCGGCGGGCCGTGGCTACGGCCTCGGCAATTATTTAGCACTCTTGGCCGGAGAGTGCCAGAGCCGGGTGCCTAGTCCTCCTCGGGCTCGCGGGTCATCCCGGCGTCCGTGCCGTCATCGAACCCGTCGGCGTCGTCCGCCTCGTCGTGCCACGCGTCCGGCAGCACGAAGCGGTCCCGCTCCCACCACGGGGACACCAGGTAGCCGATCATCGCCCCCAGGCCCACGAGGACGCCGAGCAGGCCGGCGGCGGCCCAGGGATTCGGGCCCAGGCCGGTCATCCGGCCCACCCCCAGGGACCCCCCGGAGACGGCGAACGGGAGCAGGGACAACAGGGCGGTCGCCAGGGCCACCAGCAGGCCCAGCACCAGGGTGGAGGCGGTCAGCGAGGCCCAGCGGGACTCGATCCGCACGGCCAGCCACTCGTCGAAGTGGTTCTCCCCCTCCCGCAGCAGCCACCAGCCGGCCATGAATCCGCCGACCACCGGCACGAGCAGGAACAGCCAGGACCAGGCCGGGTCCAGGCCCACCGGCACGGCGGTCAGCACCGGGATGGCCGGCTGCGGACCGACCGCGGTCATCAGCGGGGAGACGGCGGACCCCTCCCCCAGGAAGAACCCGGCCCCCGTGGTCCAGGCCAGCGTCCACATCGCCAGGTTGGGCATGATCCCGAGCTGCACCGCGGTCAGGGTGGCCCCGCCCCAGATGCCGGCGTCCACCTGCTGGTACACCTGGGCGATGTCCGCCCAGCTCAGGGCGACCTGCACGGACAGCAGGACCGAGGCCAGGGCGAAGGAGACCATCAGGCCCACGAACCCGGCCCGCACCAGTGACCACGCGTAGGACCCGGCCCAGCGGGACGCCTGTGACCAGGTGGCGATGCGCTCGGCCGCGTCGACCCCGATCAGCCGCTCCCACGAACCGGCCTCCTTCCGGGCCCCGGTCAGCAGGGCGACCACCATCAGCGCCGTGGGGATCAACGTCCCCAGGAACGGATTGATGGCCACCGACTCGCTCGGCACCAGCAACGAGGTGCCCAGGCAGAAGAGGGCGTAGGCACCGGCCCCACCGGCGAGGGGCTGCCAGATCTGGTCCCGGTAGGACGCACGCGCCAGCCGCCTCCCGGCCCGCCAGCCCAGGGCCAGCGGGATCAGGACCAGGCCCCAGGGCAGGAACCAGAACGTGCCCGTCAGCGTGTCCGCGCTGCTCGTCGGGGACTCCAGGGTCAGGTGCAGCGGCACGCCCTGCAGCGCCAGCCAGGCCTGGCCGCCGAGCCGGGCGATGAAGTCCACCTGGGTGGCGGCGAAGCCGGCCATGGACCAGATGCCCACCAGGGGCACCACGACGAGGATGGCGGAGACCACCGCGGCGATCAGGGTCTCGATCACCCCCTGGACCCAGAGGGGCAGGGGCAGCGGCTTCAGGGCGCGGGGAGTGCGAGGATTCATGTCACCGTCCATGGTGCCACCCGGCCCGGGGGCCGGACGGCAGCGGCGCGGCCCGGCACCGCCCGTCGCCCCACGCGGCGGCATACCGACTGTTCACCCGCCCGCCACCTGGCTGCCACCGCGCCGAGTCACCGCTGACAGGGACGGACCATAGCGTCCGGGAGCGTGAGAGTCGTCATCGTCGCCGAATCGTTCCTGCCCCACATGAACGGTGTCACCCACTCGATCCTGCAGGTGATCCGCCACCTGCGCTCCCGCGGCGACGAGGTCCTGGTGATCGCCCCGTCCTCGTCGTGGATGGACGACGAGGCCCCCGCCAAGGTCGAGGGATATCCGGTCCACCGGGTGCCCTCCATCCCCCTGAGGGGATACACGAACGTCCGGGTGGCCGCCGGGACCGTCAACCGGGTCCGTCGCGTCATCGCGGACTTCGCGCCCGACGTCGTCCACATCGCCTCCCCGTTCATCCTGGGCTGGCGCGCGGTGCAGGCCGCCAACGCCCTCGGGGTGCCGAGCGTGTGCGTCTACCAGACCGAGGTGCCCAACTACGCGGCGCGCTACGGGTTCCCGTGGTTGGAGGAGGTCCTCTGGCAGCACGTGGAACGCATCCACGACCACGCCACCCTCACGGTGGCCCCCTCGAGCTTCTGCGTGGACCAGCTGCACGCCCGCGGGATCCAGCGGGTGCACCTGTGGCGACGGGGCGTGGACACCGCCCGGTTTCACCCCGCCCGGCGGGACGAGGCGCTGCGGGCCGAGCTGGCCCCGAACGGCGAGCGGCTCATCGGCTTCGTCGGCCGGCTGGCCTCGGAGAAGCAGGTGGAGGACCTGGCCGTGCTCAGCGACCTGCCGGGCACCCGCCTGGTGATCGTCGGCTCCGGCCCGCTGAAGGGCGCCCTGGCCCGCCAGCTGCCCGGGGCGCACTTCGCCGGGTTCCAGGGCGGAGAGGACCTGGCCCGGCACATGGCCAGCCTCGACCTGTTCGTGCATCCCGGGGAGTCGGAGACCTTCTGCCAGACGATCCAGGAGGCCATGGCCTCCGGCGTCCCGGTGGTCGCGGTGGGACGCGGCGGTCCGCTGGACCTGGTGGACCCCTCCCGCACCGGGTGGCTGTACCGGCCGGGTGACCTGGCCGGGCTGCGGGACCGGGTCCGGGACCTGGTCTATGACGACATCAAGCGCGCCGCGTTCGCCGAGGCCGCGCACCAGGCCGTGCAGGGCCGGACCTGGCCCGTCCTGTGCGAGCAGCTGGTCGGTTACTACGAGCGTGCCGTCCGGGTCCGGGGCCGGCAGAACGACGTGTTCGTGCGCACCTACCTGGAGCAGTCCGCCGGCTGGGACGGCTGGCTGGTCCAACGGTGACCGGCCCGGGGACCGGTCCCGGGGTGGGGGCGCCCGCCGGGCCCCCATCGTCATCCTTTCCGGCCCTGCCCAACCGGCCGGTACAGTAGTCCCGGCCTGTCCCTACCGGGGGATGCCCTCCTGATGAGGGGACGCCACTGAGGAAAGCGAGGACGGACATGGAGCCTGGTCTGGAGAAACTGCGGGACGAGGTCTTTCGCCGCAACCCCGGCGAAAGCGAGTTCCACCAGGCCGTCACCGAGGTGTTCGAAGCCCTCGGGCCGGTCGTCAACCGCCATCCCGAATACGTCGAGTCCGGGATCCTGCGCCGCATGTGCGAACCGGAGCGCCAGATCATCTTCCGCGTGCCGTGGGTGGATGACAACGGGCACGTGCAGATCAACCGTGGCTTCCGCGTGGAGTTCAACTCCGCCCTGGGGCCGTACAAGGGCGGACTGCGGTTCCACCCCTCGGTCTACCTGGGCATCATCAAGTTCCTGGGCTTCGAGCAGATCTTCAAGAACGCCCTGACCGGCATGCCGATCGGCGGTGGCAAGG
>NZ_CALMQR010000139.1:0-36626 GCF_937871995.1 uncultured Citricoccus sp.
AGCTGCCGCTTAGGCAGCCTGACCCACCCTGTCACCTATCGGTGCAGCAGTCCCACCCCCCCGACTCCTTGCTCCAGTTATGGTGACCGGACCTCAGAGGAACTGAGCCATTGTCCCGACAAAACAAGCCGGACCTTCCAGCCCAGGTCCATCAGCATTCCCCTCGAACGATCTGAGAACAACCACATTCTTGCGGCAGCCGCCTTGGACGAACGCAGGGCTACGGCAAGCGCCAGGGACGATTCTGTTCGAGTCACACGTCCCTGAGCAGCGGGCTTGGAGCGAGCCAAAACGTTCACACTCAGAAGGGGGTCTCGAGCACGCATGTTCTTGGCTGCCCGGCAGCTCATGCTCCATGGCCCAAGAGGCCGCAGCGAAGGTCGACTCCGGAGAAATACTAGTGCCCGAATCACCCGCCTGCCTCTGCTGGATTCGGAAGCGAACCACTGTTTACGGAACCGGCCTCGAGTTGAGCGATTTGTGCGACTCGCTGGGCATGGACGCCACCTTTGAAGGGGGTCGTCAACCATCGATCGACCAACGCGAGGGCCATCTCGTCTTCAACAACTTTCGTACCAATCACCATGACGTTGGCATCGTTGTTGCCACGCGAAATGTCTACGGCAGACGATGAATACGCCAGTCCTGCGCGAATCGCCGGAATCTTATTGCACGCGATAACTTCCCCCTGGCCGCTGCCCCCTACAACGATGCCCACATCAGCTTCACCTTGGGCGACCGCTCGGCCCACAGCAGCGCACAGTGGAGGGTAATCCACCGTGCCGCCACTGCGGGGGGTCAAATCGGTGATGTGGTGTCCACGCGCGCTGAGGACACCGACGATGCGGTCGATCAGTCGTACGCCGTGGTGATCACCGGTGATCACAATGCGAGCAGGTTCGAGCATCACCCTTGGAGCTCCTGGGTGCCGGTGGCGAAAAGAGCTTCAACCTTGGGGCGAGTGCGAATGATGTGCTGCTTCATCGCATGATCGATCAGTTCTTCGAGCGTGGCTCGATTATCCGCAATACCGTAAGGCAAAGGATCTGCTCTTCTGATCTGCGCCACTTTTGCCAGGACTTGATCTTGGCGACTATCTCCAGGGCTTCTGTGCAATTGATTGACGTATTGGCGCTTCGCCTCGCAGAACGCCTCAAAGATCTTGGGTGCGAGATCTCGGTGCTGCTCGAGTAGGTCATCACGCACGACGACGAGGTGGTTAATGGGAAAGACATCCCTCTGTCGGACTACCTCGGCGGCCACGTCGTCTGGATCTGCAATCTGCGTGACCACGTCTGGGTGCTTGATCCCCGCGCCGACGACTGCGTCCAGCTCGCCTGCAAAGAGCATGTGTTCCAACGTTGCCCCTTCGCGCGCGCGAGCCACGTTTGGTGGAGGCTCATAAGTGGCGACGTGCTCGTCACCTGAACAAACCCACGCCACGGTGTCGAGATCAAGACCAGCGTCCGCCAGCGCCGCACGCCCCCATACGCCCGTGGTCACCGTATAACCACGATTCACACCGATGCGCTTACCGGCAAGCTCCGCGACGGGACGGTGACGGTGCTCCCTCAAGACTTGCGTAGCGCCATGGTGGAAATCGCGCACCAGGAAGATCGGCAACGCAGTAAAAGCCGCACCATGCTCTTTCGCCACCAGGTACGTCGTGAGGGCCATCTCGGCTACGTCGAACTCAAGGGACCGAACCATTTTTCGAAATCCCTTCACCAAAACCGGCTCATCGACGAAGTCGAAATCGACAGCAGGAACGCAGACCTCATGGTCGATTAGGGCTCGATTGGCTCCTTGCGGGCGAGTGAGTGTTGATAGGCGCATAGCTCTCCGTGGTGTCTGAACGGCCTCTTGCCTCGAATGCTACTCTGGTAAGACCATTATTCCAATCGCTACGCCAAGGATGCTCAATGACTAAATCAGTGCTCGCAGCGGTGCGGACCGCTCCCGGGGTAACAGAGATGCGCGAGTTCCCCAAGCCGCACATCGACGTTGACTCTGCATTGATCAAGATCGAGGTGGCCGGGATTTGTGGCACTGACGCCAAGCTGTACTTCTCACCCCCTGACACGCCCTCGACTCGGGGGCCCGTCATCATGGGCCATGAGAATGTTGGGACCATCGCCGAGGCGGGAGAGGCGTTCAAGCGTCGACATGGCCTGAGCGAGGGAGACCGAGTATTCGTCGAACACTATGTCGCCTGTTACAACTGCGACTGGTGTCGTATCGGTGAATACCGCCACTGTGAAGCTACGGACTGGCGCACCAATCCAGACGCCCGTCGTTTTGGATACACCTCCTCGGACAACCCCGGACGTCTTTGGGGCGGGTTCTCCGAGTACATGTACTTGCCGTGGAACGCAGTCCTCCACAAGATTCCCGACGCGGTCTCGCCAGAATTGGCGGGGCTTGTTATGCCGCTCTCGAACGGCATTGAGTGGGCCTTGCTCACTGCCGGCATTGGCTACGGAGATACCGTCCTCATCCAAGGACCGGGGCAACAAGGCTTGTCGCAACTTGTCGCAGCCAAGCAGGCCGGGGCCACTCAGATCATCATGTCCGGAACCACTCGAGACCGGGAGAGGCTCAATCTCGCACTCGAGCTCGGGGCCGACGAGGTGATCGACATTCTGCAAGAAGACGCCCGCGAAAAAATCATGGACCTTACCCAGGGCCGAGGGGTCGATTACGTGCTCGACTGCACATCGCGAGCCGGCACCGCACCTCTATTACTGGGCGTGGACGTTCTCACTCGCCGTGATGGAACGATGCTCGTCCAAGGCGAGATGGCCGCATTTCCCGACTTCCCCCTGAAAAAGATCACCGAGAAGTCGATCACCATCAAGTCTGCACGTGGTCACTCCTACCGGGCATGTGAACTCGCCGTCGCCCAGGTCGCATCCGGTCGGTTCCCGCTGGAAAAGCTTGCCACCCACCGATATGGAATCGACCAGGTCGATCATGCCATTCGCGTCCTAGCGGGACAGACAGACGAAGACGCGATCCACATCTCCATGATGCCCGAGCTCGTCGGGTGCGCCGGTGGGCAGACAAACACCGCGGGAGGGCTCTAATGGCCGGGATCGTTGTCACGAATACGCCGCGAACACCCATTGAGTTACTCGATGCCCTTGCTGAGTACGGCGTCGCGACCGTCCACGAGGCACAAGGCCGTACCGGACTGCTCTCACCGGAGATCACAGCTGTTCAACGAGGAACGCGCGTCGCCGGTTCAGCGGTAACCGTCACGGTGGCCCCTGGGGACAACACCACTATCGCTGTGGCGGTCGAACAATGCCAAGAGGCCGACCTGCTCGTCGTGACTCCCACAGTTCAGTGCGATATGGGTTACTTCGGCGATCTCCTGGCGACCTCACTGAAAGCCAGAGGCGTGCGAGGACTAGTCATCAACGCAGGTGTCCGCGACCTCGCCGATCTGGAAACCATGGGATTTCCCGTGTGGTCACGGTGCGTCTCCGCGGAGGGAACAACCAAAGGCGTCCTGGGCGACGTCAACACGCCGATCTCGATAGCGAATCGGATGGTGCATCCCGGAGACACAGTACTGGCAGACGACGACGGCGTCGTGATTGTGCCCCGTGCACGGGTTTCCGCAGTCCTCACCGCAGCCCAAGAACGCGAAACCAAAGAAGCCATATCGCGATCACGCTACCTGGACGGAGAAATCGCCCTGGACGTGAACAACATGCGATCGATGGTGAAGGCAGCGGGAGTCCGATACATCGACTATCTCGAATGGAAGGACGGCCAGCCGTCATGATTATCGACATCCACGGGCACTACACAACCGAACCAGAGGCACTCCGTCGATTCCGGGAAGCGCAACTGCGGGGAGAAAACCCTAGTGCGGCCGCCCTCACCGATCAGGTCACAGACGACGAAGTTCGCGACAGTGTGGAGGACAACCAGATCCGCATCCTGCGCGAACGCGGCGGAGACCTCATGCTGTTCTCCCCTCGAGCCTCCGGAATGGCCCATCATGAGCCAGAGGCAGCCATCGCGAATGCGTGGGCCCAAGCCTCGAATGACATGGTGCACCGCGTCAGCGAGCTCCACCCGGCACACTTTGCTCCCGCGGCACAGCTACCGCAAACCCCGGACGGCAACTTAGACGGCGTACTAGCAGAACTGCATCGCACCGTGGAGGAATTGGGATTTGTTGGGGCGAACCTCAACCCAGACCCCTCCGGAACGTGGGCGGGCAAGCCACTCTCTGACCCCTCCTGGTTCCCCATCTTCGAGGCTGCAGAACATTTAGAAGTGCCACTCATGGTGCACGTCTCAACCTCGTGTAATCCAAACTTCCACACGCTAGGCGCGCACTACCTCAACGCAGACACCAGCGTTTTCATGCAGTTGCTTCAGTCGGAAGTACTCTCACAGTTTCCCGGGTTACGACTCGTCATCCCCCATGGCGGCGGGGCGATCCCCTACCACTGGGGGCGCTACCGTGGACTAGCGATGCGTCATGGGTGGCGAGATCCCTCAGAGCTGCTGAGCAACGTGTTCTTTGACACCGCCGTGTATCACCAGCCTGGCATCGATCTGCTTCTCGACGTGATTCCCGCGTCGAACGTCCTCTATGCCTCCGAAATGTTGGGAGCCGTGCGCGGGGCTGATCCAGACACCGGCGTGGAATGGGATGACACCCTCACGTACCTACGGGCCTCCGAACGAGGGCACGCAAACTGGGACAAGCTCACGCACCAGAATGCGCTACGGGTATACCCACGATTGGCTACGCGGGTTCGGGAACGTGTCGGATGAGCCGGCTGCAGCTGACCTTCGCCTGTGGAGACTACGACCGCACCCGAGCCCTAGAAGACGGCAGCGTGGGCGTCGAGGGCATCGACCTCACATACTTACGCCTCCCCGTAGAGGAAACCTTCTTTCGGATGACGCGGCACCGAGAGTTCGACATCGCGGAAATGTCGTTGTCGACTTACGTCTCCACTCTCAACGCCCTTGAGGTCGGAAGAAAACCACCCTTCATCGCTATCCCGATCTACACCTCCCGGCAATTCCGCCACGGTGGAATGTTCATCAACGCCGAGGCAGGGATTCACGATCCCTCGGATCTGCACGGCAAACGAATCGGCATGCCCGAGATCCAACTAACGGCATGCGTATGGCAGCGAGGAATTCTCGCTGACTACCATGAGCTGCCACTCAATGCCTCGAGGTTCTTGACCGGCGGGCAGGAGAAGCCTGGGAGAATCGAGAAGAGCCGGGTAGAGGTCCCCTTCGATGTCCAACGGATTCGTGCGGACCAAACGCTGTCGGAAATGCTCTGTGAAGGAGAGCTAGACGCCATCTTCTCTCCGCGGGTGCCGAGCACTTTCGGTACGCCTGGAAGTCCAGTCAAAAGGCTCTTTCCCGATCCCAAGACGGCTGAAGAAGCCTACTTCCGAGATACGCGAATCTTCCCGATCATGCACGTCGTCGTGCTTCAACGAGAGCTTTACGAGCGTCATCCATGGGTTGCACAAACACTGACCAAAGCGCTAACCGTGGCCAAGGAACAGGCGGCAGCACGCATCTACGATTCCTCGGCGTTGCGGTTCATGGAGCCGTGGCTGATTCAGCATCTCGAGGAGGCACAACAGCTCCTGGGCCAGGACTACTGGTCATATGGACTAGGACCCACCGACCACCAGGTGCTCTCGACGTTTCTGAGGTACCACTACGAACAGGGATTATCTACGACACGTAGAAGCCCAGAGGACCTCTTCGCGCCGGAATCACTGGAAAGCTTCGTCATTTGAGGTTGTTCGGCCGGACCGTCCCATGGACGTCCGGCCGAACAACTCCGTTAGCGCCGGAGATGGGTTTTCAGCGGGATATCGAGGTTCCCCGCAGCATTCACGGGAATGTTGCCCCCTGACTCGAGGATGCGCCTCGTCGTCATGTAATCGCGCGGAGCATTAACCGACTCAATGGATACGACTTGGCCCTCCCGGTAGTACAGGGCGGAAAAACATTCGCTGTCCATATCCCCGCGGATCACCACCTCGTCATATCCCATAGTCAGGCCGGCCATCTGGAGCTTCAGATCAGCCTGATCCGACCAGAACCACGGGACGGGCATAACACCGGGCGTCCGACCCATCAGGCTCGCAGCCGCGGCCTTAGCCTGCGCGATCGCATTCGGAACTGATTCAAGCCGAAGGGGCCCGTGCAAGGGATGCGAATTCACTGCACAGTCCCCGGCGGCCACGATGCCAGGGATGCGGGTGCGCCCCCCGGCATCCACCTCAATACCCAGTTCGCTGGTCAACCCCAAGGACGCAGCGAGGTCTGTATGGACGATCAGCCCGATACCGACAACCACCACGTCGGCCTCAATCACACGGCCATCAGCAAGTTCGACGCCGCTGACACGGTCAGTCCCGCGGAAACCGGACACGGCGGCATCCAGTTCGATACGTGCACCACGACGACGATGCGCATCCGCATAGAACTGAGACATCACCGGCGCGACGGCTCGTGCCATGAGACGGTCCTGCGCTTCCAGGACGGTTACGTTTTTCCCAGATGCTGTTGCCGCCGCGGCAATCTCCAGTCCGACGAACCCACCGCCCACCACAACAACATGGGAGGCCTGGTTCAGAGATTCACGCAGAGCCAGGGCGTCATCCAGGGTACGCAGATAATGAATGCCTTCCAGGTCTGCCCCGGGCGCACGTAGACGTCGGGGAGTACCACCCACGGTAAGCGCGAGCCGGTCGAAACTCAGGGTCTGACCGCTACGGGTTAACGCTTTTCCCGCCCCTGCCCCTGCGTCGTGCAGCTGCAATTCCTCAACCCATTCCCCGCAAATCAGGGTGATGCCAAGTGAGGCGTAGTAGTCCGCCCCGCGCAGCGCCAATTCCTGTTCTGCAGCTTCACCGCTCAGGAACGCCTTCGACAGGGGTGGCCGCTGATAAGGCGGCCGGCTTTCACCGCCGACAACTGTAATTGGCGCCGTTTCACCCAACTCGCGCAGGGTGGAGGCAAGCTGAAGCCCGGCCTGGCCGGCACCAATAATCAAGGTGCCGGCGGGCACGGGAGAAGTCGCTGTGTAGTCCATGGTCCTCCTTAAGGGTAAGACCATTAGACCATGGAGGCAGAATGCTGCCTAGCCTTCTGTTGCAGCGACGCGCTGCGCGGTGCGTTCGATGTGATCCGAGAGGATCTCGTGCGCGCGGCTCAAATCATGATTCTCGATGGCGTCAACGATTTCGTCGTGTTCTTCGATCCCCTTGGTGCCCATGTTCGGGGCTAGATTCTTGGCTTGGCGCAGAGAGGAGCTCAGGGGTCCGTAGAAGCTATGCATCAGGGCTTCGATGGCGGGGTTGTGGGTGCAGGCGGCCAAGCGCACGTGGAATGCGGCGGACATATCCGTGGAGTACAGGCCCTTCGCCTGGGCGGCCCTCGCTTCGGCGACGAGGCTGCGGAGGACAGCGATATCTTCTGGCGTGGCGCGTTCGAGGATGAGGGGAAGGATGCCAAGCTCGAACACCTGCCGCGCCTCCGTGGCAGCACTGGCTGTAATGGGCGAGAGGGTCAGCAGGTTCGCAAGGTTCTCCCCCACTACTTCGAGTGAGGGCGAGGTCAAGAAAGACCCGCCGTGGGCACCGAGGCGCACTTCGATGAACCCGGTTGCCTCGAGGATGCGCAAGGCCTCCCGAACTGTCGCCCGACTCACGCCAAGTTGCTGGCACAGATCGCGCTCCGTGGGCAGACGGTCCCCCGGCTTGAGGGAGCCGTCCCTTAAGAGCTGCTGAATCTGCTCCACGATGGCATGAGATGCACGGTCTACATTCACCTGGTTGAAGAGTGGGGAAGAAGTGGGGGTGGCGGACAATGCCGTCTCCTGTCAGGTGCGTCGGGTGATCCAAGGCGGCGGATACGAAGTAACGGGCCGCATACCGCTCCATCTAGGTGCATGCATGCAGGATGAGGATACCTCTGTCTCGGGTCATCCAATGGTGATATGGTCATGCCATTAGTCATATGACGCCCGTCACGTCTGCGCTCAAAACAAGGCGAGGATGTGACGCTGCGAATTATCACAATGGGACGGAAGGCGCTCGATGGTGTCAGCGACGCGACGGCAGGCTCCAGGACTGCTGCATCGAAATACTTTGCACGGTGTAGCTCTGCACATCTCACGCCGTGCATACCTTAAGGGAGAGCTCACATGATCGAGGCGATCGGTAGTGGTCTAAGTCAGGTCCTACAATGGGAAACCTTGGGCCTCATGGTCGGTGGAATGCTCATTGGATTCATCGTGGGAATTCTGCCCGGACTGGGCGGAGCGGTAACGCTCGCCCTTCTGCTCCCGTTCACCTTCGCCATGGAGCCGGTGCAGGGACTCGTTTTCCTTCTGAGCATGTGGATCGTCACGACGACGGCGGGAGACATTACATCCGTGCTCTTCGGCATTCCCGGGGAAGCCACCTCCGCCGCGGCAGTGCTCGATGGATATCCCCTCACCAAGAAGGGGCAAGGGGGCCGCGCGCTGGGAATCGTGCTCACCAGCTCGGCATTAGGCATCGTCTTCGGGGCGATCGTGCTCGGAATCTTCATCACCGTGATCCGTCCCGTGGTGCTCATGCTGGGCGCCCCCGAGTTCTTCATGCTCGTACTTCTCGGCTTGACCTTCGTGGTGACCCTCGCTGGCAAGAGTCCGACTAAGGGGTTGGCGATGGTGGCACTGGGCCTACTCGTCTCCTTCGTCGGATCCGACCCCTCGGCAGGCCTGCCCCGATTCACCTTCGACCAGATGTACCTGTGGGGCGGCATCCCGCTCATCCCCATCGTCGTAGGGCTCTTTGGTGGTGCCGAAGTACTACAGCTGATGCTGTCCCGCTCGTCCATCGCCAACGGCCCGCTCGATGCCAAGCTGGCTGGAACGACGCGCGGCGTCGCCGACGCCCTCCGCAACTGGCCAGTGGTGCTGCGTTCGTCGTCTATTGGCGTCGCGATTGGAATGCTGCCGGGCCTCGGGGGAACGGTCGCTCAGTGGATCTCGTACGGGCAGGCCCGCCAGTCGTCCAAGAATTCGGAACAGTTCGGCAAGGGTGCGGTCGACGGACTCGTGGCGGCCGGTGCCACAAACAACGCGAAAGACGCAGGATCGCTCATCCCCACGATTGCGTTTGGAATCCCTGGCGGAGCAGCCACTGCAGTCCTGCTCGGCGGGCTCCTCATCCTAGGAGTCAACCCAGGGCAAGAGATGCTGACGACGCAACTGGACATCACGTTTTCGATGGTGTGGACCGTGGTGATTGCCGGCATCCTCGGAGTTGTTCTGGCATTGGCCCTCGTTCGCCCGCTCGCCACCCTGACGAGGATCAGCGGACCCGTGCTCACGCCGATCCTGTTCATGTTTCTGGTGATCGGCGCTTATACGACGAACAACAACAACAGCTGGGGCGATCTGTTCGTCATGATTGGCGCAGCTGTCCTCGGCACAGTGTGTCTGAGGTGGGACTGGCCTCGCGTGCCTTTCCTGCTCGCAGTCGTGCTCGGACAACTCCTCGAGCAGTATCTGAACCTCTCCAATACGATGTTCGGCCTTGATTGGTTGACTCGCCCGGGCGTGATCATCGTAGGCGCGGGCGTTGTAGTGACATTGTTCTTCAGCATTCGCGCCGTGCGACGAGATCACAAGGCCCGCCTGACCCCCGCACCAAGCAATGTTCTGAGTACTCAGGACGTCCATTCGGTAGGAGACAAGAAGTGAAGGCTCAATCGGTGCGAGGACTTGCCAAGCCAGACCTCATTCTGTCGTGCGCCATTTTCATCATCTGCGGTGGAGCACTTGCCTTGAGCTTCACTTACTCCTCGTCAATGTCGCTGCTACTCCCCCGTGTGGCTGCCGGACTGGGCATGTTGTGTGCAGCGTGGATGGTCGTGGGCGCGACCGTAGCTCGTCGGCGGCTCGATGAGGAAACGCCAGTCGCACTGCCTGCCACTGCTGTGCATGAACCTACGTCGACGGTGGAAGATGTCTCGGACACGGACCAAGATGACCCAAACGACGCAGAGTACATTCTGTCGAATACCCCGAAGCGGGTGTGGATCACGACCATCGGCTTTATCTGTGGCTTCTTCCTCGTTCTCTACCTGTGTGGATTATTCATCGCCGCGGCCGCTCTTTCATTGGTGTATTTGGTCGTCGTCGGCCAGAAATCTTGGCTCTTCTCTGTCATCTACACAGTGATCCTCACGGGGCTTCTGTGGGGCCTCATGCGAGGACTGACTTATATCCCCAGTCCCCCCGGAGTCTTGTTTCCCGGGGGATAACGCCCGCGTCGAAACCCGAACAATATCCAGGAAGGCATTTTCATGATTCAAAGAAAAGCACCCGTCTCTCGCGCTGCTATCGGTATGAGCGTGATCGGCGCTCTGGCACTGAGTGGATGCGCTGCATCAGGGCAAGAAAACACCGGTTCCCCGGGCGGTATAGCGGAGGGATGCTCCTCCTTCAAAGGCAAGACGGTTGAGCTTGTCATCCCGTACAACTCTGGCGGGGGCTACGATATCCTCGCTCGAGTCATCATCCCCGGCCTCGAGAACGCCTTGGGCGCTAAGGTGCTTCCAATTAACAAGCCTGGCGCGGGCGGTCTCCTGGCCATCAACCAGCTCACCGCAGCCCCGCCGGACGGCACGCAGATCGCCATCGTGAATGGCACGGGCGCCGCGGCAGCCATTCTTGCAGGCGCCGAGGGACCGGAATTCGGCTTCGATGATCTCAGCTACATCGGGCGGGTCGCCGCCGACGACTTGGTGGTCACTACAAACGCCGACAGCGGGTATCAGACATGGGACGACGTCACCAAGAGCGACGGGTTCAAGTTCGGCTCAACCGGACGAGGGTCCTCGGATTACATCGTTGCCAACATGCTCATCCAAGCCTTCGCCCTGAAGAATGCTGAAGTCGTTGTGGGATTCAACAGCCAGTCGGAGACCGATCTCGCGCTCATCCAGGGCAATGTCGACGCCATCGCTGGGCCCCTGGATAGCCGTCGAGCCAGCATCAAGAGCGGGGAGACAACCGCGGTGCTGTCCTTCGCTGAGGAAGCCCCCGCAGACGCTGCCGAGGCCACCGTATTTGGCGATCTCGAGCTCTCAGAGGATACAGAGACCTTGCTGGACGATATCAAGTCGCTGACAGAGTTCGGCCGGCCCCTCGTCGCGCCGGCAGGAATGGAACCGGAAACGCTTAGCTGCTTGCAGGACGCACTGGCAGCTGCAGTAGAAGACCCCGAGGTGCTGCAACAGGCCGAGAAGATGCAGCGAGAACTGTCCTACGTGTCGGGTGAAGACCTGCGTACCGAGGTCATTCCTCGCCTCGATGAGGTATCGACGCGATTCCTTGACGTGCTCAAAGCATCGTATTGACGCGTCTGCACCTGTGACCTCAAGCCCTTCGTCTCCGCGCATACTGCGCGGAGACGAAGGGCTCCTTTTTCTCTTTAGCGGCACTCACCTCGCGAGGACGGATAAACAACATGTCGCCGGCATCGGACCCCCCAATCCTTATCTCGCGACGCGAGGACTTCCTGGCCCAGATCACTATATTTTTGTTCTCGGTTGCGCTCGGAATGGCAACCGTTGTCGTTCCGCTCGTAGCCACGGCAGCCGGATACCAACTAGGCGTCGTGGGACTCCTCGTAGGGGTATCCGCTGTCGCGCAAATTATCGTGCGAGCCGGCATGGGCGCGCTGATGGACCGGTTCAGCACGAGGTTCTTCATCCACTTCGCCTTGATTCTGCTCGCGATTTCTTGCGCGCTCCTGGGGGTCAGCGATGAGCTGTGGGCCTTCGTTGTCTCACAACTGCTTCAAGGAGCAGCCCGCGCCTATTTCTTCACCGGCGGACAAACGCACGTGGTTCGTGCGGCCAGACCCGCGGTCTCTGCGCTGGCCATGATGAACGTGACCAATGGGATCGGTCTACTCACCGGTCCCCTGCTCGCTGGATTCCTTGGTGCCACCTCACTCCAGTTAGCCCTCTTCGTTGCCGCGGGCATCGCCACAGGGGGCATCCTCAGCTGTTCATTTCTTATTCGATACGAACCGTTTGCGCGAGCCCCTACGGATAAGACGAACGAGTCCATCCCTGTGTGGCGGCGCAGCGATGTGATAACCGCAGGCTGGATGGGCGCTACGGCAGGAGCGTGGAGGGGCATTCTGAACTCGTACCTGCCCATCCTGCTGACTGAGGCCGGACACTCCATCCCGGTTGCGGGAGCAATGACAACGCTGGCAAACCTCGCAGCGCTCGGGGGCTCCGCTGTTGCTAAACCGATTGGCCGGTTAGGGCCCGGGGCGTCGATTGTTCTTGCTACATCACTTGCCATCGGAGGAGTGGCTTCAATGGCATTCCTCACCAACCATCTCGTCGCTACGGGAATCTTCCTATTCATCTCTGGCGTAGGTGCCGGCATCCTGCAAACTCTCGGTCCCGCACTCGCCACGGATGCTGTACAACCTCAAGAACGCGGTCGTGCGATGGCATCAATCGGCACACTCCGTGCCATCTCACTACTAGTAACCCCCATGGGCATCGGCGCCTTAGTATTCATCATCCCGTCCGTAGCCGTCGCGACGACGATCGTCGCCGTGGCAGTTGGCGTACCCGGAATAGTGGCTGGCGCCAAGTTCCGGCCACCCACCCAGGACTAAAGAAAGATAGCTGCCCACGCAAGGGAAGCACCCCTGCCGCAGAGACAGCGACCTCAACCGAAAATATCAACAGGTCAACCGGGAGGCTCCACCAGGAAGGAATGCCCCATTGCCGGTGTCCACCCCGGGCTGGCAGTAAGGGCAGAAAACAGAGTCTGTTACTCAGTAAGCCTGTCACTCCATGGGTTCGTGGTCTTCCGGGAGAGCATCGAGAGCCGCGGTAATCTGCTCCTCCGCAGGTACCAGGGCCCGGTCGCTGGGAGGGAGTTGTTCGTAGGTATAGGCGGCCACGGCCATCGGTGAGGTGGCCCGTCCCAGGGAGTACCTCACCGTGTGGTCGTTTTTGGACCCGCAGATCAGAATGCCGACGGTGTCATGGTGGAAGGACCGGCGTAGGTGGTCGTCTACGACCGCGACGTAGAAATTCAGCTTCCCGGCGTACTCGGGCTGGAACTTCCCGGTCTTGAGCTCGATGACGTAGTAGCGCAACTGCTCGATGTGAAAGAACAGCAGGTCAATGTAGAAATCGTCCCCCTCGACTTCCACGTGGACCTGACGTCCGACGAATGCGAACCCGGGGCCGAGCTCACGCAAAGTCTCGACAATCTGATCGGTGAGCCGTTGCTCGAGATCTCGTTCGGCAACTTCACCGGAGAGGCCGAGGAATTCGAAGTTATACGGATCCTTTGCCGCTTGCTGGGCCAGCTCGGAATCCGGGGCCGGCAACAGCTGGGCGAAGTTCGACGGTGCTGACCCCGTGCGTTCCATGGCCTGGCCCATGATCATGTTCATCAGCACGTTGCGCGACCACCCGTGCTCCACCGCAGCGGCGGCGTACCAATCACGGGCGTCGACGCTCTCCAACTTGTCCAACAAGACCCGAATGTGACCCCAGGGAAGTTGTCCCACAGCCTGTGGGACATTTGGATCCCATGCAGGCCAGCCGGCCGCGAAGGCCCGCATGTAGAACAGATTGCTGCGCGAGAGACCCGTCATCTGCGGAAACTCCGTACGCAAGTCATCAGCCAGTCGGCGCACGACCGCGGTGCCCCACCCCTGCTGGTCCTGTCGGATGAGGATTTCGTGTCCGATCGCCCAGTACAGACGGATCAACTCGGTGTTCACCGTCTGACGGGCCGTGGTTTGGGCCTGCCGGACCCGGTACTTCAGCGACTCCAGTAGCTGGGCGTAATCATCCGGTAGTCGGGAGGCAGGGGTCGAAGTCACGGACCAGACCCTAGCCGACCCCTCCCCCACGTTTACCCAGCGACCGCCCATAGGACCATCGGAGCGACGACGGTGCGCGAGTCATCACCTAAGAGGTGTCACAGACGTCGCACCCACACCCCACCGGACCCGGACGCCACGAGCCAGGACACTCATGTGGCGATCCTCGCTCGCTCGGACCGCCACCCGTGGACGGCCGTACCCGGCCGGCTGCTTGCCCTGTCCCGTCGGAACCACGACGGGCCAGGGGCCGACCCTGACGGGCCGGTTACATCCGTCTTTTGCTGCTGTCCTGCGGATTATGCGCCCCGGCTCCACCGGCACAAGCCCCTCCTGCGTCGGGGCCGGTATCGGGGAGAACTTCTGCTCGGCGGTCGCTGACGCTCCCTGAATTCCTCGCACAACTTCTCCCCGCCACCGCCCTGCGGGTTGCTGCCGGTTCCGTCCGGGACAAGCGAGCGAGCTCGCCAGCAGGCAAAAAACGAGGAGGGGAACACACCAAGAACCCGGCCCCCTCACCTGCTGCTCCACCCATCGGCCTCCCCCGACGGTGAGGCGCTCGAAAGTCACGGAGGAAACCATGCGACGGCACACCATCTACGACAGCATGCAACCCGGTCACGCCGACATCCTCACCCCCACCTGCCCGTTCTGCGGACAGAAGGGGTGGATCACCATCCCCCAGCACCAAGCCGACGCCCTGCTCGACGGGGCACTCGTCCAGGACGCGGTCCCCGACCTGGGATTCCGGGTCCGCGAGCAGATCATCAGCGGCACCCACCCCCGCTGCGCCCCCGGCGCCCAGTTCGGCGACAGCATCGATCCCACCCTGCTCCTCCCCTAACCATCAGCCAAACAACCCAACACCCACGACCGACCGAACCAAGCGTGTCCGTACCGGGTGCTATCCCGGAGGAGCCACGCAGTGAAGGAGAACGCACCGATGCGTAACATCACCGTCTACACCACCGGCCCGGCCTGCATGCAGTGCCGATTCACCAAGAACGCCCTCACCACCGCCGGCGTCAGCTTCGAAGAGGTCGATGTGCGCCAGCGCCCCGAGGCCCTGGAGTACATCCAGGACGAGCTCGGTTACACCCAGGCCCCGGTCGTGGTCGTCGATGACCAGGACCACTGGTCCGGGTTCCAGCCCGACCAGATCCACCGGATCGCCACCACCCTGACCCACCTCGTCTTACACCCACCCTCGCCGGGGCCCACGCCAGGCCCCGGCGGTGCCGGGCTTACCGGGGCTCAGGCCGTGTGCTGCAGGGACGCGGCCACCCCGTCGTGGACCCGAATCAACCGCCACCGCCCCGAATCCCGGTGATGGGCGAGATCTAGGGTCACCAATGGGGCGCGGCGGGCGGCAGCCAGACGCACCTGCAACCGCCAAATCTCGTGATCGATCAACCCGTCACCACGGCCGCGTTCGGCCCGGCGCTCCTCCACCCACCACCGGCGGCGCTCGTACCAGCGCACCGGTTCCGCGGCCACTACATAGCGCCGACCCTGCCAGTCCACAAACCGCGGCATCCCATTCGGATACCGTTCCACCCCTACTGACTGCGTGAACACTCCCACCGGCGCCATCGCCCCTTCCCATATCCATGCTGCTGACCAGAACCCGCCACCGAAGATGACGGGATGACCGGTCATTCATGGACCGGGTGACGTCACCGTCTGGGAAGGAACGGGACGATGAACAGCCCGGGCGAGGACCGGCCGGCGAGGAAAAGCGCCATCCGAGGGGCACCCTACGAACCCAGGCGGACACGCTAAGCACTGCAAGTCACGTTCCTCTTTGACGCTCCAGCGACCCAAAGACCACCGGGGAAACAGGGACAGAGATCGAAGGTAGGGCAGTCCCTAACGGTGGGGCCTGCAGCCGTATCCTCGGTCCATGGTGTGGATGAAACGAGCCGGAGGCTACGATGTCGGCGGATTCGGTCGTCATCGCCTCCAAACCCCGGTCCACTTCCCGGTGTTCGAACCACCGGCCTTCACCCACCCCGGAGAGGTCACCCGCACCCGCTACCGTTCAGAACCGTGCGCGCGAGCCGAACTACCCGAGCACGGCACCGTGGATGCCAAGATCACCGGTATCTCCCGCACCCACGTCCTGTTGCACTGGGCCACCGACGGTGGTGTTGAGGTACACAATGTCTGGGTCCCTGCCGGGTGGGTCACCCGAATCAACCGCGACGAATCCACCTGGCGAGATCCCTACGACAAGCTCGAAGACTGAACCCATAGCTCCGGGGGAGCAACCGCGCGTGGACGCGCCTGTTGCGTGCAAGGGTTCCTGCCAAGATGAGAAGGTGCCCGAGCTGCCTGACCCGTTTGACCGTGCACGGTATCCGCGGTTGGCGCACCGCGAGTGGGTGCTGATGTACCAACGAGGTGTCCGCGTCGACCAAATCGCCCGAGCTAACCAGCGCAAGTCGGCCTACGTCCTCCGGTACCTGGTGACGGTGTACGAGCGGAGGCCGACGAAGCTGGCCGCCCCGGTTGCTGCCGCAGAGGCCGCTGAGGAGACCGCGGTCCCAAAGACGGAGGTGATCATACCCTTACGACGACCCATCTTGTCCACGAGGGACCCATGGTGAACAGGACGATGGCCGTGCCCACGCTGACCAGGGTGGAAGCCAAGAGGGCTTCTGAGGTGGACCAGTTGAAGCTCTCGGAGATGCGGGGCAGCAGGGTGCCGAAGCCCGGGTGGTGGAGTTGACCCGGATCCCGTGGCGGCCGAACTCGACGGCGGCGTACTTGGTCAGGCCGCGCACCGCCCACTTGGTGGTGCCGTAGGCGGCATGGCCGGGCAGGGCCCCGAGGCCGGAGATGGAGGAGACGTTGATGATCGCCCCGGTGCCCCGGGACTTCATGTGCTCGTAGACGGCCCGCAGGCCCAGGAACACGCCGAGCTGGTTGACCCGGCAGTGGAAGTCGATCAAATCTACGGTCAGTTCCTCGAAGGAGGCCGGTGGTAGACGTCGGCGTTGTTGACCAGGATGTCGATGGTGCCGAAAGCGTCCAGGGCGAATTGCACCGCAGCATTCCATTGCTCTTCGCTGCTGACGTCGAGGTGGATGTAGCAGGCGGCGTCGCCAAGCTTGTCGGCCAGCTGATGCCCTTCGTCGTCGAGGATGTCGGCGATCACGACCTGAGCTCCTTCGGCGACGAACAGCTCGGCTTGAGCGGCGCCCATGCTCCGGTGAGGATGACGACCGTGCCTGCGAGCCTGTTTCCCATAGCTGATTCCTACTTTCTGAAGATGGCGAGGGGAGTGACGCGATGACGGATCGATGCCGACGGCAGGCGCGAGAGGCCAGCGCCGGGAACGGCACGGAGGGACCCGGCCCGGATCAAGCGGGAGGTAGGCGCTGGGGCGATGTGGGCAGGAAGCACTGTGCGGCCCGGAGACCGGGCCGCACAGGCGGTCCCTTCAGGAGGAGGAGCTCGGTGCGGGACGGTGGCCCACACCGAGCGGGTTGATTAGAAGTTGGGGTAGTACTCCGGGCGAGGAGCAGTGGTCCGGATGTCCGGCAGTTCCATCTTTTCCTTATCCTCGTCGTCGTCGACCCAGCAGTCGGCGATCTCGTCGAGGGTGGCGAACCAGACGCCGTCCTTGCTGGCCATGTATTTGATCAGGTCCTCGTACCACATCATGTGGTGAGGCTGACCAATCGTCTGGGGGTGCACGCACGAGGTGTAGACGGCGTTCTCGACGCGTTCGTAGCCGTAGTCGAAGATGTCGCGCCAGCGTTCGTAGATGGTCTTCGAGTCCTGTTGGCCGACCTGATATCCGGTCACACATCCCAGCGCAGGGAAGTCGTCCAGGTACCAGCTGACGGGAATCTCGATGACGTGGCTGGCCTTGCCCGCCTTATTGCCGTTCTCCCAATCGATGGCCCACCGCTGCGGGCGGTATGGCACAAGGTCGCGACCCATCAACGAGGAGTCGTACTTGAAGCCCTTCTTCTCGACGATGTCCAGGGTGTTGTCCGAGTAGTCCCAGTACGGGGAGCGATACCCCGTAGGACGGATCCCGAGTCGCTTCTCGAACGTGTCGAACGCACGGTCGATAAGTTCCTCTTCGCAACCGGCGTCGATGAGGGTGGGGTTCTCGTGGAAGTAGCCGTGGTGGCCGAACTCGTGGCCCTTCTCCGCGACGGCCTCGCAGGCCCCGGGGAAGGTATCGACGGTGTGCCCGGGGGTGAACCAGGTGGTGGTGACGTCGTACTTCTCGTACAGCTCCAGCAGCCGCGGCACGCCCACCATGGCGCCGAACTCCCCGCGGGACATGTAGGACGGGCTGGGCTTGTTGAACCCGCCCATCCACAGGGACTGGGCGTCGAAGTCGGTCCCCAGGTTGACGGCGATCTTCTTGCCCTCAGGCAACTTGAGATGACCCATGTGAATGCTCTCCTTCGTTGTGATTCGAATACTGGTGGTTGAAGACCGGGCGCGTGTTCATCACCCGGAGTCTGAATCTCGTGCCGGGCGCCCCGGTGGCCTACTGGCGGGCTGCCCCGATGGCCGGTACATGATGCGCTGGTGCGCAAGCATCACACCGTGGTCCCGGACGGGGTTGCGGCCCGCAAGACGATCCGCTGGTCCACGGATTCCTCGACGGCCTCGCGGCTGTACAGCAGCGGGAAGGACCCGTTCTCGGCCCACAGCTCCAGCAGGTCGGCGTAGTGATCCGAGCGCGGGTCCCCGGACTGGCCGGGGGCGTTCACCACACGGCTGGAATCCCACTCACCCACGTCCACGGCCAGGCGGAAGCTACTGCCCATCACCGCGTTGAAGTCGGCGTCGTAACCGGTCAGGCCCACCGTGTCACCGCTGCCGGCGCGAGGGACGGGCGGCAGGCTGCCCCAGTCCGCCGGCAGGTCGGGGGCCTTGCTCAGCACGGGGTGGCGCAGCGTGGTGCGGTGCAGGGCGCCCCAGGTCCAGTTCGCAGGGTCGTTACCCAGCAGCTGCGCGATTTCCGCGAGGGCCTGGCCCAGGGTCTGCTCGACGCCCTCGGTGAGCAGCGCGAGGTCCTGCTCATTGGTCGGGTCGAACATCGCGATCATGCGTAGGTCCGGACGGAGGTCGGAGAAGAGGGTGTCGGCGCGCAGCAACCGCTGCCGGGCCCGCTGGGCCGCCGCGGGATCGACGTCGAGCCGTTCCAGACAGCGGTCCACGAGCCAAGGACGCAGGTGCCGGCGCTGCCACACCTGGTACAGCAGCGCGGCGAAGGAATCCACGGACTCGGTGCCATCCCAGGACTGCAGTTGCACCCATTCGTCCTGGTGCTGCTGCGGCTGGACCAGCTTGAGTTGGTCGAGCAGGCGCCGCCCGTGGACGTTGTCCGCATTGGCCTGCATGCGTCGACTCGAGTCGATGTCGATCGGCTCGCCGCTGGTGAACCATTCCGTCAGGCGTTCGTGCCGGGCGCTGGAGTACCAGTCGGTGGTGGTGGTCAGCGCGTCGTTGTCGTAGTCGGCCGGCAGGTTGTTCTCATTGGAGCTGGTGAACCACCCACACTCGGGGTTGTGGACCGAGGGCAGCTCCTCAACGGCAGCGAACCCGTCCCACTCGTAGCGTCCGTCCCCGGGGACAGGGTGCGACCCGTCCCAGCCGGGACGCCGAGGCACCAGGGCACTGGCCTGCCAGCCGATATCCCCGTCCTTGGTGGCGTAGACCATGTTCACCGCCGGAGCACCCCAGCGGCGCAGGGACCGAAGGAACTGATCGGCGTCCGCGGCGTCCTGGTACTCCAAGCTGGCCAGGTACGGGGCCATGCCCGGTTGCAGCCACACGGCCCGGACGGTGACGGCGCGACGGTTCTCGACGTCGACGTGTACGACCGGTCCGTGCCGAGTGAACGTGAGGGTGTGGACCACGTCGTCTCCCCCGGCGACGGCGGCGCGCTCCTCCACCGTCTCGAACTGCTCCCACGCGCCCTTGTATAGGTACCGGTTGTCGTCCTCGGGGTGTAGTTCGTAGACGTAAAGGTCCTCGTGATCGACCGCCCAGATGGTCAGGCCGAAGGCCACCTGTCCGTTGTGGCCGATCGAAATCCCTGGCAGGTTCGGTTCCCCGGCGCCGATCACGCTCAGCCCAGGGGCCTCGAGATGGGCCAGGTATCGCAACGACGGCAGATTCACCGCGCGGTGCGGATCATTGGCCAGCACGGGCCGGCCGGTAGCCGACTTCCAGGGGGCGACCACCCAATTGTTGCTCCCCGACGGCGAGGGCTGCTCCGATGCCGTGCCGGCACCGAAGTCCACCGGAGCGAACGCCAACCGGTAGACGTCCAGCACCGAATCGGACAGGTGCTCGTACAAGCTCGGGTCCGGAGCGCCCGTGGTCTTCGAGGCCGGTTCGCGCACCGACCGCAACTCCTCAGCCTTGGGCCCGAGGTCGCGCACGGTGAGAGCGCGGGAGAGCTCCTGCTCCACGTTGTAGAGCAGGCCGTGAGTCCGGATCCTCACCACGTCCTCCGGCTCCCAGCGGGCCGGCCGATAACCCAGTGTGGTGAACTCCGGTGGCAACCGCACCTCGGGGTCCTCCAAGGCCCAATCCACGAAGGCATTGACGCCGGTGACGAACGCCGTGACGATGTCCTTCGCCTCGGTGCTATAAGACAACCACTCGGCTCGCATGTCCCCGCGATACAGGAAGAGCCGGGTGGCCCGGTCCTGGGGGACGTGACCAGGGCCGAGAACCTCCGACAACCGGCCAAGCCCCCGCCGACGCCACAAGTCGATCTGGAACAGCCGGTCCCGGGCCGCCTGGAATCCCTGGGCGACGTAGGCGTCCATGCGGGACTGCGCATAGATGTGCGGCACTCCCCAACGGTCGACCAGCACTTCCACATCTTGGTCGAGGCCGGTTACTGCGTACTCTCCGGGAACAGCCGTCGCCCCCGGGGCCGGGGATGCTGCAACGACATCTTGGGCGGAGGTGGAGGTCATGGGAGCTTCCTTTCGCTGTGGCCTGCATCACGTGGACTGCCTTGCGAACGAATCTCTCAACAGAAAGGCATGCTGTCTATTGAATCTTTCTTGCGCATCCCATAACTTCCAGGAATATGGACCGCCGCAGCCTCGAGTATTTCCGCGCCGTCGCCCAGACCGGTTCGGTCAGTCAGGCCGCCCAGCACATGTCCGTGACTCAACCGGCGGTCTCCAAGCAGATCGCACGGCTCGAGGCGCTGCTGTCCCTGAAGCTGTTCCACCGCACGTCCGCGGGCATGGCGATGACCGCTGCCGGAGAAGCTCTCTACGAACTCGGCGGTGATGTCCTCACCCGATTCGACCGGATCGAGGACACCCTGACGACACGGTTTGCCGGCCAACCGGCAATGCGTATCGTCTGCCCGCACACCACAGCAGCAGTCCTGATCACCCCGTTCATGGTCGACACGAACCCGGCCATCGCGGACCTGCTCATCGTCGGGGCCCCCGACGTGGACGGCCTGTTGGACCGGGATGCAGACATGGCAATCAGCACCTTCCGGCCTCCACCGCATCGACGCCAAAAGGTCGTGGCGCACCTCGTCGTCTGGGTCTACGGGACACCCTCGACCATGCAGTCTCGATTCGGAGATGAAACGGTCGCCGACCTGGAAAAATGCGCTAAGGACTCGCTCATCACCCCACGCACGGGCGTCCATGTGATCGTCGACGAGGCCACCGCCGACTTCACCACGCCGCTATCCATCCGAACCGCCTCCACCGGTTACGTGGCCCAGGGCCTGGCGGCCAACGACCATGGTCTCGCCCTGGCCACTGAACAAGTCAGCTTCGGACTTCGTGGACTGCCCGCCTATGCCGCTGACCGCCCAGTGCTCTGCCCGCTCTACGCCTCATGGGACGCGCAGCACTATGCGGCCACAGAACTCCAAAGCCTCGCTCAAAGCTTCAGCCACTGGATGTCAACCACACCACCATGGAGTACGCCCCCTCCCGCGCGGCAGACGTAGCCATGTACATGTTCCGGCGTGTCAAGAAGGGTATACCCGCTCCACAGATGTGTGCCATGACATGGTGTTAAGTGGACAGAAGTGTTCGGCGTCCCCACCTGCCTTGACGCGCACCGGGGTGCTCGTCAGGCAGTGGCGGGGCTCTTTGAGGGTGTGCCATATAGCGCCCCGTCGCGGGGCGCAACGAGTCTTCAGGCGTTCATTAAGCCTTGGTGTGCAGCCTTGCACTGAAACGTGCTCGGTGAATGCCGACCGGTGAGGAAGCGGATAATTCGCTTGCCCATCAGGCCGTGGCGTGCTGGCCGTTTCTGCGATTCCGCCGGCCTGGTTTACTGTGAGCCTCAGCCAACCGGGAAGATAAGAGCATGGTCACGGCGTCGGTGTCTTCTTCCGCTATCGAATTAGTGGTGCTTCTCAGGGGCACGGAGCCCGAGGGACTAGGGCGTCCGGAGCAGGTAGCTCATCAGCTGGAGACAGCCATCATGATGGGGATCTTGGCTGACGGGGACCGCCTGCCCCCGGAGTCCGAGCTGGCCTCGGCGCTGGGAATCTCCCTTCAGACGCTGCGCCAGTCCCTCGCCGCGTTGCGCACCAAAGGACTCATCGAAACGAGCCGCGGCCGTAGTGGGGGCAGCGTGGTGCGAGGTCTCCCCGAGGTCTCCGGAACTCAGATGCAACGGAAACTTCGCACCACCAGCACGGAAGACCTGCGCGACCTGGGTGACCTCAGCGCGGCCGTAAGCTCTATGTCGGCGCAGCTGGCCGCTGAACGCGCTGATGAGGAAAACTTCGCATACCTTGAGAGCCTTGCCCAAGGCTACCGAGACAGCGCCGACCCCCAGACGCGACGGCGCCGCGATGGCCTGTTCCACTTGACCATCGGAGTGGCGGCGCAGTCCAGCCGATTGACCGGAGCCATGCTGCAGGTCCAGGCCGAGCTATCAACCCTGCTCTGGGTGGGTAACGACCAGGAAGACGTCATCGCCGAAGCAGTGCGCCAACACGCCGACATCCTGGAGGCCATCTCCCGTCGGGATGGTGTGGCGGCCGCGGCGGCTGCAGCACTGCATAGCCGAACAGAGGCCCAATTGCTGATTTCCCGTCGCCTGAAACTCATGCTGGATTCCTCGGAGGTGATCTGACGATGGACCTGCTGCACTCCCGCCTAGGCCATGTCGCCCAAACGCTTACCTCTCGCATCAACAAGGCCATCACGGGACTTGAAAGTGTTCGCGATCAGTTGACCTCAGAGACCGGGCGCATGCTCCAGCGACCAGCTCGGTCAGACTTCTCGTTCCTGGCGCCTCACTTTCATGACTTCCTCCTCGCCCAACAAGACCTCATCGAAGGAGCAGGGATTGCCTACGAGCCCAGCAGCCTCGCCGATGCGGACCATTGGATCGAATGGTGGCGAACGCAAGTCGACGGCACGCCCCGATTCATCAGCCACGACTTGAACCGCAAGTCCCTGCGCTTCTACGACTACTCCAGCCGGGACTGGTTCAAGAAACCGCGCTCACTCGGTCGCCCCATGGTCATCGGACCCTACGTCGACATGGGCGGCATCGACGTCAACACGGTGACCATCACGGTGCCGGCACAGACCTCAGACGGCACCCACGTCCTCGGCTGTGATGTCTCCCTCTCGGCGCTGGAAGAGATGTTCATTAAAGCGCTGCAGACGCTCGAGCTCGAGGTCCTGTTGATCGGCTCGAACGCCCGGGTGATCACCTCAACCGCTCCGCGCCTGGTCACCGGATCGCTGGCAGATCCTCATGCCCACTCGGTGCGCTCCGTCCTCCCCCTCTGCGCGGAAGATCCCGAGCGGTTGCCGTGGCAGCTCGTGGTGATGGAGTCCCAGCAGTAGGCCCGAACCGCCCTTGGCCTCTCTCCCGGAGGTCATCCGCCACCGGCAATGCTGGGACCGACTGTGCCCAGGCCCAGGGGCAGCGGGTTTTCGCCCTAAAGGCCCCGCCCCCCTAAGTAACTTCCACGTGCCCGCGGTGCGGATCTGCACGCCCACACATGGAAGGGCGCCCGCCCCTGCTGGCACCTGCCTCTCCATGCCCGAGCGGGGCCTCGGCCTCTGAGGTCGACGAGCCGCGCTCTCAGGCTATTGATTTTAAGAAGCAAAGATAGAACTATTAGCGTGTGATGCGCGTCACCCTCACGCGAGTCGCTCCCAGTCGCTACGTCGAAAGTCACCGAATCATGAATCCCACGCTCACCACTGCAGCTGTCCGACGAGGCCAGAAGGGCGGGCTCGTTGCCTCGGGCGAGCTGCCCCCGCTGAAGCACTTCATCGAGGGGGTCTTCGTCTCCTCGAGTGGGGCCACCACTACGAAGATCGTGAACCCCAGTGATGCGTCCGTCATCTGCGAAGTCCCCGAGGGCACCGCCGAGGACGTGGATCGCGCCGTTGCGGCCGCCAAGCGCGCCCAAACCGCCTGGGAGCAGACCACCCCCAAGGAACGGTCCGATCTGATCCATCGCGTTGCCGACCGCATCGAGGAGCATGCCGACGTGCTGGCGCGTCTGGAGTCGCTGAACACCGGCAAGCCGCTGGCGACCTCCCAGGATGATGTTGCCGGGACGGTGGACACCTTCCGCTTTATGGCCGGGGCTGGCCGCGCCCTGACCTCGATGGCCGCCGGGGACTACGCTCAGGGCCACACATCGGTGATCCTGCGCGAACCGGTCGGGATCGTCGGGGTTGTCACCCCCTGGAACTACCCGCTGCTGATGGCCGCTTGGAAAATCGCCCCCATCCTGGCAGCCGGCAACTCCCTGGTCATCAAGCCCTCGGAGCAGACCCCGCTGACCACCCTCAAGCTCGCCGAGCTCATCAGCGACCTGCTGCCGGCCGGAGTGCTAAACATCGTGACGGGACAGGGGCCCAGTGTGGGCACACGCCTGGCCGAGCACCCGGACATCGACCTGGTGGCGCTGACCGGCAGCGTCAACAGCGGCAGGTCCGTGGCCACGGCCGCCGGCTCCACGGTCAAGCGCGTACACCTGGAACTGGGCGGCAAGGCCCCGGTGGTGATCTTCGCCGACGCTGACCTGGCCGCCGCCGCCGAGTCCCTGCGCGCTGCCAGCTACTGGAACTCCGGACAGGAGTGCGGAGCCGCCTGCCGCGTGCTCGTCCACGAGTCCGTGGCCGAGCAGTTCACCGAACTGTTCGTGGAGCAGGTGCGCTCCTTCGTCATCGGTGATCCCCTCGCCGGGGACGACGTTGAGATTGGGCCCATGATCTCCGAGGCCCACTTCCATCGAGTCTCCGGGTTCCTGGACCGGGCTCGCCAACAGGGCATCCCCGCGGCCATCGGCGGCGGCCCCCTGGACGGGCCCGGGTTCTTCATTGCCCCCACCGTGCTGACGGATGTCCCCGGCGGCTCCGAGGTCAGCCAAGAAGAGATCTTCGGCCCGGTCGTGACCGTGGAGACCTTCTCCGATGAAGACGAGGCCATCGCCCGGGCCAACGAGGTCGACTACGGCTTGTCCGCGTCGGTATGGACCGGCGACGCGGCCCGCAGCCTGGACGTGCCCAGGAAACTGCATTTCGGCACCGTGTGGGTCAACTCCCACCTCGTGCTGGCCAGCGAGGTTCCCTGGGGCGGCTTCAAGGGCTCCGGCTACGGCCGGGACCTGTCCATCTACGCCCTCGAGGACTTCTCCCGTACCAAGCACGTGATGCTCAACCACACCCGCTGATCGCACGATCACCTCAGCTCCGGTGGTGGTCGGCCCGACATCGGCCACCACCGGTCACCAGAACACTTCTTGGCACATATCCCCACACCCTCACCATCGATCAAAGGATTGTCATGACCACCACCTTCGACTCCGTCATGCCCATCTCCTCCTCCACCGAGGAGAAGTGGACCAACTGGGGCGGCAACCAGTCCTGCACCCCGGCCTACACCATCCGCCCGCGCACCGAACAAGAGGTCCTCGACGCGGTCCGCTTCGCTATCAAGGAGGGACTGCCCGTACGCGCCGTGGGCGCCGGGCACTCCTTCACCCCGATCGTGCAGACCGGCGGCGTGCTGCTGGACCTGCAGCACCTGAGCGGGCTGACCGACACCGACTCGGCCCGCAACCGGGTCCGCATGTACGGCGGCACCCGCATCAGCGACATCGGAGAGTCGCTGTGGGCCAGGGGGATGTCACTGACCAACCAGGGCGACATTGACAAGCAGGCCATCGCCGGAGCCATCGCCACCGCCACCCACGGCTCCGGAGCCGAGCTGGGCAGCTTCTCCTCGGCGGTGCGTTGGGCCAAGGTCATCAACGGGCACGGCGAGATCGTCGAGGTCGGAGAGAACGACATCCGCGAACTCAAGGCCGCCCAGGTTGCAATCGGCACGCTTGGGATCATGGTCGAGGTCGAACTGCAGGCCTCCCCCGCTTACCACATCATCGAAGAGATCACCTACCCGATGTTCGATGAGGTCGAGAAGCACTGGGACGAAAACGTGCGCGACCACCGGCACTACTCCTTCATCTGGTGCCAGGAGGACGGCTCTGCCGAAATGTATGAACTGCCCACCCCGGCCGGGGAATCCATGGTCAACCGCACCTACACCAAGAAGTACCGGGCCGCTGAGCTGGACGAGGCCACAGGCCTCTCCTCTGTTGAGGGTGCACGCCGCGACCGCGCCTACCGCATCTACGCCGGCGGGTACATGATCCCCTTCCACGAGCTGGAGTACTACGTGCCGGCCGAGGTGGGCCTGGACGCCGTCAAGGCCGTCCAGAACCTGCTGCTCACCAAGCACACCGACCAGAAGTATCCCCTGGAGGTGCGCTGGGTGAAGGGCGAGGATGCCTACATCTCCCCCTTCTACAAGCGCGACACCACGGTGCTTTCGGTCTCCGGTGCCCCCGGCACGGACTACTGGCCCTACCTCCGGGACCTGGACTCCCTGCTGCAGGACTTCGACGCCCGCGCGCACTGGGGCAAGATCCACTTCATGAACCGGGAACGGATGATGGAGACCTTCCCGGAGTACGACACCTTCGTCCAAGTGCGGCGTGAGTTCGACCCCCATGGCGTCTTCCTCAACGACCACCTCCGGTCCCTGGTCGGCTAACCCTCGTCCCCTCTTGGAAGACATGGACGAGAGCACGTCATGGAAATAATCGGACAGGTCATCATCTACGTCATGATGGCATTCGTGCTGATCGGCGCGGTTGCGGCGATCGTCAACGACGACAAGGGGCTGGGGCGGGAGTTCAAGGAAGGCATCTACTCCATCGGAGTCATTTTCCTGCCAGTGGCGGGAATCATGGTGTTCATGCCGTATCTGACCCAGTTCGTCGTCACCGTCCTGGGCCCGGTCTATGCCTGGCTCCACGCGGACCCATCCCTGGCCGCCACCACGATCATCGCCGGAGACATGGGCGGGTATCAGCTCGCGCACGAGACCGCCGGCAGCCACGGGGCCTGGCTGATGGCCTTCGCCACCAGCCTCACGGCCGGAGCCACCATCATCTACAGCATCCCCGTCGGCTTGGCGATGCTGGACAAACGGGACCACAAATACATGGCTTTGGGCTTCATGTCCGGGCTGCTGACGATCCCCGTGGCCGTGTTCACCACGACGCTGATGCTCCAACTGACGCAGACGCCCCTGCGCACGGAGGTCTCCACCGAGGCCCCATCCGTGAAACCTTTCGACCTGGGGTGGGGAGACATCTTCCTCAACCTGGTGCCGCTGGCCATCTTCATGGTGGTGCTGGCCCTGTGCCTGCGGTTCTTCACCGACTTCATGGTCAAGGCGTTCATCGTCTTCGGCCGGGTCATCGATGGGGTAATCAAGATCGGTCTGGCCCTGGCCGTGGTGGAGTACTTCACCGGGATCTTCTCCACCCTCTTCGGCGGTTGGGGGCTGGACCCCTTCATCGCGGACGAGGAGAACCAGTTCCGTGCCCTCGAGATCGCCGGCTACATCGGTGTGATGCTCGCCGGGGCGTTCCCGCTGGTTTACGCCATCCGCACCTGGCTGGCGCGGCCGCTGACGGTGGTGGGAGCGAAGGTCGGCTTCACAGAGGAAGGTGCCGCCGGTGTCATCGCCGGCGTGGTCAACATCCAGGCAATGTTCCGCCTGATCAAGACCATGCCCCCGCGGGACAAGGTGCTGTGCACCGCATTCGCGGTGTGCGGGGCTTTTTCCTTCGGTGACCACCTGGCCTTCATCGCCAACTTCCAGCCCAACATGGTCTTTCCCTTCATCGTGGGCAAGGTCGGCGCTGGCTTGCTGGCCATGGTCCTGGCCGTGTGGCTCTCCCTGCCCGAGACCCGCAAGCTCGAGGCGCAGGACCTCGCGGACGGCACGATCGAGCCCGGGGAGTACAGCGTGCCGGGCGAGATCCGTAGGAAGGCCAGCCCAGCTATCCTGCAAGCGAGTAGGGCCCCGGGAAGCGAAGAACCTATGGAAACCCACGAAGCCACGCACGAGGACGTCGGCAACCAAGGCAGTCCAACGGAGGAAAGGACGTCCTCGGTCGTCACCTAACCGGGAAGTAAGGCCGGAAGGCCGGTCCCCCAGTCGAATCATGGCGGGGGGCCGGCCTTCCGGCCTTCAAACACACTCCGGGTTAGAGCTGCACCAAGACCTGAGCGCGTCCGGCTGACGTTAGCGACTCGAAACTCAGCAGAATCGGCCAGAAGCAGTCCGGCCACCGACGGGTTATCTCCTTGCGCAGGCGCCTCAGCTAACTGTCGCCCTAACCTCAGACCGCCAAAATTTGGCGAACGCATCCTTTCGAGGGTGTCCAACCGGGTATACCCGCCGACAAATCTGTGCGATGACATCGTGTTGAGTGGACAGAAATGTCCAGAGCCCCCACCTGCATTGACGCAAGTCGGGACCCTACTCAGATTGCCGCGGGTCCCTCAGGAGTGTGCCGTATGGCGCCCCGCCGCGGCACAGGCCACCGGACGGGTCATACGGGATGCCCCTAGTGGCGTGCCGCCGTTCATCCATATCGGCTGTGGGGGTGTCCGGTGGGGGTTCGGCGGATTCTGGCGGTCATTGCAACAGCAGCGGTCCGATGTCTTCGATCGGTTTGCGGAACTCTAGCCGTTTGCGGGGTCGGCCGTTGAGCTCGGCGGCGACCGCGTCGAGGTCTGCTTCGCTGTGCACCGACAGGTCGCTGCCCTTGGGGAAGTACTGCCGCAGCAGTCCATTGGTGTTCTCGTTGACCGGGCGTTGCCACGGTGAGTGCGGGTCGGCGAAGTAGACCTCGATGTCGGCGGCGAGCTTGATCTGCTTCCAGTCGCGCATCTCCGTCCCGTGGTCCCAGGTCAGCGAGGTGCGCAGCGCCTTGGGCAGGGTCTGGATCTTCCGTGTCAGCGCCTGGCGCATCAGTTCGGGGGTGTACCCGTGGGGCAGGTGGACCAGCATGGTGTAGTTGGTGGTGCGCTCGACCAGCGTGCCGATCGCCGAGGCGTTGCGGCGGCCCAGGATTAAATCGCCTTCCCAGTGCCCGGGCACGGCGCGGTCATCGGCCTCGGGGGCACGCTCGGTGATGCTGACCGGGTCCGGGATGCGGTTCTTGCGCTGGCCGGCCTTGCGGCCGGGTTTGCGCACGCTGCGTCCGGTGCGCAGCCGCCGGGTGAGCTCGCGCCGTAGGGCACCGCGGGAGGAGAGGTAGAGCGCTTGGTAGATCGTCTCGTGGTGCACCTGCATCTCCGGGTCCTCGGGGAACTCCCGGTGCAGCCGGCCGGCGATCTGCTCCGGGGAGTACTTCTGCTCCAGGTCGGACTCCACCCGTTCGCGCAGGCGCGGGTGGGTGACCAGCTTGGCCTGCTCCGGGCGGCTGGCCCGTTCGTAGGCGGCCGCGTGCGCGGTGCTGGCCCGGTAGCCTCCGTGGCGGTCTGCATTGCGGCGCAGTTCCCGGCTGATCGTCGAGGGTGAGCGGCCCACCGCGGCCGCGATCTGCCGCACGCCCTGGCGCTGGGCCCGCAGCAGGGCGATTTCCTCCCGCTCGGCGAACGTCAAGCACCGTCCCTTCAGGTTCCGGCCCCGCCGGGGACGGACCCCACCACAGGCAACGAGCCACCGGGCCCCCTGCTTGCGGTAGCTGCCCGCGCCCTGGGCCGCGTCGGTGATGAACTCACCTCGGGCCATCGCCTCCCAGAACTTCTGATGCACTTCGGGAACCATGTAGCCACCAAATCGCACCTCCAACACCTCGTCTCGCATCTCGCTTCAACCGGGGTGTTGCAATCACCGTTAGAACCCAAGGTTCCATTATTGGGACGGTGCCATCGCTGGTTCGGGGTGCTGTTAACCGGCGTACTTGTATCGCCCCTGGGGTCCTGGGCGGGATCAGGGGTTGGGCCCGGTGGAGGGTTCCTCGCTCTTGAGCGTGGTACCCACGGTCCATAGTTCTGGGTCGACTTCGTTGACGAGGACGCGGACGGAAGACAGGGGGGTCTCGAGGGTGCGGGAGACCGCGGTGGCGACTTCGCGCAGGCAGTCCTGAACCTTGGCGCGGTCGCGCCCGGCGACCATGTTGATGGTGACGATGGGCATGGAGAACTCCGTTCTGAGGGGCGCGCGGCGACCGACGTGTCGAGACGGACGCTGGCCCGGTTGGAACCTGGGGCGGCGTCGCCGAAGGGCGGGGTGCGCGTATGGGGTGGGCGTATGGGGTGGGCGACCGGTGTGTTGTCAGGTGGCTGGTGTGGCCGGCGGCCGCGCGGTGGATTGGCGCGGGATCAGTGTCGGGGTGGCCGTGACCGGTTCTGCGCTGAGAGTGCCGGCGAGTTGCTGGGTGAGCAGGTCCACGGCGTGGGTGGCGATCCGGTCGAAGGGAACCCGGACGCTGGTCAGAGCAACGGGCAGGCGGGCCGAGACAGGGATGTCGTTGTACCCGACGACGGACAGGTCATCAGGCACGGAGAGCCCGGCGGCCTGGGCAGCGGCGAGCACGCCGATGGCGGTGTTGTCATTGACGGCGAAGATCGCGGTGGGCCGGTCCGGGCCGGTGAGGATGGCCCGGGCCGCGGTCTCACCGGAGTCCATGCCGAAGGTGGACTCGTGGATCAGATGCTCCACGTCGGCCAGGCCGGCCTCGGCCATGGCCCGGCGGTACCCGGCCTGCCGGGCCACGGCGGTGGAGGCGTAGGACGGGCCGGCGACCAGGGCGATCTGCCGGTGGCCTAAGTCGAGCAGGTGGCGGGTGGCCAGGTAGCCACCGAGTTCGTCGTCACCGGCGGCCGTGGGGCTGACGTGGTCGGTGCGCAGCGCCAGCACGTGGGGCACCCCTTGGGTCCGCAGCTCGGCGGCGAAGGGATCATCCAACCGGGCGGTGGTGAGGATCAAGCCGTCCACGCGCTGCCGCAGCAGGGTTTCGGCGGCGGCCCTCTCCGCCTCGGGGCGGTCCTCGGTGGTGGCCACGATCGCGAAGCCGGCCTGGGCGGCGCAGGCCCGGGCGACTTCCTCGAAGAACATGGCCATCACGGTGTCCGACAACCGCGGGACCAGGACCCCGACGGTGCGGCTGTGCTGACGGCGCAGCCCGGAGGCGTAGGCGTCCGGGCGGTAACCGAGCTCGGTGGCCGCGGCGCGCACGCGCTCGGCCGAGGGCGAAGTCGAGGGCGGGTGCCGGTCATCCAGCACCCGGGAGACCGTGGAGATACTTACCCCGGCGGCCCGGGCCACGTCGCGAATGGTCACCGCTTTGGACGCGGTGCGCTCAGTCACGACGGTCCTTGGCCATGCCCCGGACGATACCAAAACCGGTGGCGTGCCCTCTGACAAGGCAGCAGAAGAATCGGGCGGGTCCCCCGGGGTGCTGTCGAGAACCGCACTGGGCCGCCGCGAGTGAACCGGGTCACGAAAAGTTTGAGGGGAGGTGTTGACATGTGCCATGGCTCACATCATAGTTGAAAACGTTCTTGCAAACGTTTTCATCTTCTGAAGGAGCCGATCATGTCTCTCGATCTCCGCGGCCTCGTCCCCGCCCCCGTCACCCCCTTCACCCCGGACATGGAGGTCGACCACGCCGCGTTGGCCAACCTCACCCGCTGGCTGGCCTCGGTGCCGGGCGTGAAGGGCCTGGTGTGCCTGGGTCACGCCGGTGAGGGCACCTACCTCACCGCCGAGGAGCAGACCGAGGTCATCCGCACCATGGTCGAGGCCGCCGGCGGCGTGCCGATCGTCGCCGGCATCACCGGGGAGGGGGACAAGGTCGCGGCCCTGGAGGCCGCCCGGGCCCGCGAGGCCGGGGCCTCCGCCGGCCTGGTCTACCCCTCCCACGGGTGGCTGCGCTTCGGCTACCAGGACGGCGCCCCGCAGGAGCGCTACCGGATCATCCACGAGGGTTCGGGTCTGCCGCTGATCCTGTTCCAGTACCCGGATGCCACCAAGGCCACCTACAACCTCAAGACCCAGCTGGAGATCGCCGCCCAGCCCGGGGTGTTCGCCACCAAGAACGGGGTGCGCAACATGCGCCGCTGGGACACCGAGATCCCGGTGCTGCGCCGGGAGAACCCGGAGCTGCAGATCCTCACCTGCCACGACGAGTACCTGCTGCACACCATGTTCGACGTCGACGGCGCCCTGGTCGGCTACGGTGGACTGGCCCCCGAGCCGCTGATCGAGCTCATCGCCGCCGGCAAGGCCAAGGACTACGCCACCGCCCGCGAGATCCACGACAAGCTGCTGCCGGTGACCAAGGCCGTCTACCACCGTGGTTCGCACATGGAGGGCACCGTGGCGCTGAAGATGGGCCTGGTCGAGCGCGGGGTGCTGCCCAACGCGGTGGTCCGCCCGCCGCTGCTGCCGCTGGCAGAAGGTGCCCGCGAGGAGATCTCCGCGGCACTGGCCCACGCCGGACTGATCGGTGAAGACGCCCAGTACACCACCACCCGCCCGTTCCAGGCCGCCAGCGTGGTCTGAGCTTCCCAATCCCAACGGTGGAGACGACGATGACCAATGTGACTGCACGACCCCAGAAGCCCACCCGCCGAGGATCCGCCCTCGTCACGGACGGCGAACACACTGCGGCCGGCGCGCAGCCGCCTGCCCCGCGCAAGTCCCGGTCCCGGTTGCTGGGTGCTCTGGCCCTGATGGGCCCGGGGTTCATCGTGGGGGCCTGGCAGTTCGGCCCCGGCAACCTGGCCTCGGCCGTGCAGGCCGGCAGCCTGCACGGCTACGACCTGATCTGGGTCATCGCCGTCTCCACCGTGCTGATGCTCGGGTTCACCGACATGAGCGTGCGCATCGCCCTGGCCTCGGACCGCTCCCTGATCCAGATGATCAAGAAGCGCCTGGGCAAGGTCACCGGGGTGGCCGCCGGCATCGGGGTCTTCTTGATCACCCTGATGTTCTCCGTGGGCAACGCCGTCGGTTCCGGGCTGGGCATGTCCATGGTCTTCGGCGGCTCCCCGACCCTGTGGACACTGGCCTGCACCGTGCTGGTGGCCATCGTGGCCTGGGCCCCGAACTACTACAAGGTCTTCGAACGCGGCCTGCTGGCCATCATCGCCCTGATGGCGATTGGGTTCCTGGCCTCGGCGGTGCTGACCAAGCCCGACTGGGTCGAGGTCGCCGACGGATTCATCCCCTCCCTGCCACCGGGGGCCGGGATGCTGCTGGTGGCCCTGGTCGGCACCAACTTCTCCATCAACGCCGCGTTCTACACCGGTTACGCGTCCCGGGAGCGGGGCCTGCGCCCCGAGCAGTACAAGGCGACCACCCTGGCCGACACCATCCCCGGGATCGTGGCCCCGGGCATCATGACCATCCTGGTCATCGTCGCCGCGGCCACCGCCCTGCGGGCCACCGGTGGGGAGGCCAAGACCCTGGCCGATCTGGCCAAGGTCCTGGAACCGGTCGCCGGACCGGCCGGGCCGATCGTGTTCGGTCTGGGCTTTACCTGCGCGGCGTTCTCCTCGATGATCGCCAACGCCACCGCCGGCGGCACCCTGATCTCCGACGCCCTGGGTTGGGGCAACAAGCTCGACCGGCACCGGGTCAAGGCCATGATCTGCCTGGTGTTGGCCTTCGGCCTGGCCGTAACCCTCCTGGCTCAGGGCTCCCCGATCCAGCTGATCATCACCGCCCAAGCCCTGACCGTGATCGTCGCCCCCCTGCTGGGGATCCTGCTGCTGATCATGGCCACCCGCAAGGACGTGATGGGCAAGTACGTCAACCGCTGGTGGCAGACTCTGCTCGGGCTGGTCGGACTCATCGCGATCCTGGCCACCTGCTACCGGCTGGCCTCCAGCCTGCTCGGCGGCTAACCACGCCGTCTAAACCAGCGGGGGTCGGGACCATATCGTGGTCCCGACCCCCGCTCGTTAAAGCCACGCCTCGTTCAGGCGGCATCCTCCACGGAGGACGCGCCGGTGGCATCCAGGCACGCGTGCCACCACCCGCGGTGATGGTCCACTGTCACCGGCCGCCACTGCTCACCGGCCAACCAACGCAACCCCGCCTCGTCGGCGGCCACCTGATATCCGCTCTGGGCCGCCACCCACGCGGCCTCCTGTTCGGCATGACACCGGCTGGTCGACCAACGCTGCCGGTTGATCTCCGCAGCCGTGGCCAGGCCGACGCCGCCCACCACCACGAGCACGGCCAACACTCCGGAGGCGGTCACCGGCGCGGCAAAGACGGCGGCGGCGCACAACACCGTCGCGTACATCACCGCCACCGGATGGTTCCACCACCGCGGCGCCAGCCCCTGCGGAGCCCGTGCCACCGCGGGAAACACCCGAGCCGACACCGAGTCCGCCCACTCCCGCGGCGAGTCCACCGGCGACTGATTAACCTTCACGAACACTCCTGACCCATCCACCAGTACGACGTGCCGCATGCACCCGACCCGCCCCTCAAAGGAAACGGCCGCCGACCATACAGCTACCTCTCTACCTATGTACCAGTCCGGAGAGCCGCAGACCCGGGATTTGGCTATCTCGTTGATCACAGCGGTACTAAGAGTTCAGCAAAGGCCCACCCGAAGCACCTGTGTGGCGACAACACTGTCCGTAGAGGGATGGTTATGAGAAATCGGAATACCGGGCCGAGCCGTCGGTGTACTTGTAGCCGATGGGGAACTGCTCGATGATGACATGCCCGGGAAACTCGTCCTGGATCGCTTCCGCGAACGCATCGGCTTCGCCCGGGTCGTCGAACACCCCCAAGACGACATTGTCAGGCATCTCGTCCTGCTGCACGATCCAGACCCGGCGCCCACGCCTCCGCCATCCCATGCCGCCAGCATAGGTTTCAGCGCGCGGGAGTCCGCGGCTGAGCCTCCGCGCAGTAAGGGGATCCTTCAGCGAAACATGTTGCAGTCGCCAATCCAGGAGGATAAATGCGTGGGTTTCGACCTGGGTCCGGCTGTGCGGTTCGAAGCCGTGGTCCGGCTGTGCCCATAGACGGTCTCGCTCGACCCCGGTGACTGGCGTCAACGGACCGACCTCACCAAGTACTGTTAGGCGCCCGGCCCCGGACTCTCCGCAGCACTGCGCAACGGCCCCGGCTGATCCTCGCGATGGACCTGGGCCGTTGCGCCTCCTTCGCCTACCCTCGGATACCCTCGGGGCATGTCCAAGGATTTCGGTTGGTTTGCCCAAGCCCGCTGGTCCCGTGGGGTTTTCGTCCCGAGTGACCCGGCCATCCTCACCGACGCGCCCTGCCCGCCACCGGCCCGGCTTGCAGCTGCTCCCTTCTTCGGTGCCCTCTCGGCCGCCGCGATCGGTGGCCTGACGCTCATCGAACCCCGCACCCTGGGCGGCGGGGCGCGGGCCGCGTACCGGATCACGACGGCGGCGATCAGCGGTGCTTACACCGCCGCCACCGTGCCCCTGGACGCCCCGCTGGACGTGGCCCAGCGGGCCTCCATCGGGGTAACCGCCGGGGGCGCCACCCTGGGACTGGCCGACCCGCTCGAGGCCCTCGACGCCCGGATGGTGGACTGGCTCACGGCCCGCGGGGTGCGCCGGCCGCGGTGGTGGCTGGCCGGCATCTCTGCCGCGATCGTGGCCGCCGGCTGGGCGGCGGACCGCGCCGAGCTGCGCGGCCTGCAGCGGGCGCTGCAGGAACACGCGGACCGCCTGGAGGACGAGCCGCCGCTTGGTCCGGTGGACCCTGCGGTGCGGGCCATCCTGGGCGTGTTGCTGCGGCCGGAGGTTCCTGGCGCCGAGGCGTTGCGGCTCCAGCTGGAATCGGTACAGCAACAGAATTTGGGCGTCCCCGAGGGCCTGCCCGCTGACGTCCTGGACGGGGTGTTCCCCACGGATGTGTATCTGACCGTCGATGAGGACGCCCCGCGCATCACCCCCCGCACCCAGCTCTGGCCGGTCACGGCCCGGTTCACGCTGGATGGTGCGGTGTTCGAGATCCAGTTGCAGATCCACGAGGGCCGTCTGGGATCACTGTCCATCATGGTCGCCGACGAGACTTTCGGGCCGGACAGCGACATGGACTACGAGGAGGTCATCGGCCTCCTGACCGCCTGGCCGGACGTCTCCGACCTTCAGATCCGCACCGAGACGGCAGACCCCCTGCCCTAGTAGTGCTTTGTCAGGTTGGTCCGGTGCGTGGGCCGTAGGGGCAGTGGCTGAGCATGCCGATGACCGTGGTCTGGAGTTCGGCCAGGTTCGATGCGCTAGGGAGTGTCTCTTAATGGAGCAGTGGGCGTTGGTCGAGCCCTTGATGCCCTCGGCCCCCGGGGCGGGCCGGCCG
>NZ_CALMQR010000140.1:0-2272 GCF_937871995.1 uncultured Citricoccus sp.
CCTTGCCCGCGGCGTGCCCTCCCTCGACGGCGGCCATCGCGGCCGGGGCCTCGGCCAGGCTGTAGCGCCGGCCCACGTGCGGGTCGATGAGACCGTGCTGGACGACGCCGGTGACCTTCGCCAGGGCCTCCCGGGTGCGCCGCACCCCGGACCCGCCGAGTTCCTCGGCGAGTCCGGGGTCGACGGTCGTGAGGACGTGCCCCGGGTCCTTCGCCACGGGCGCGATGTCCCGCAGCGCCTGCCCGCCGACCAGGTCCACGACCAGGTCCACGCCCTCGGGGGCGATCTCGCGCACCCGGTCCACCACGCCGTCGCCGGACTCGACGAACGTGGCGCCGGTGGACTCCACCAGTTCCTTCTTCGAGGCGCTGGCCACCCCGATCACCCGGAACTCATGCACCTTGCCGATCTGGGCCGCCATCAGGCCCACGCCGCCGCCGGCCCCGAGGATGAGCAGGCTCTGGCCGGGCTCGAGCTCGACCTGGTGGGTGACGTCGTAGGCGACCGTCCCGGCGACGGGGATGGTCGCCGCCTCCACGAAGGAGATCTCCGGTGGCTTGGCCACGGTCCTGGCCGCGTCCAGCACCGCGTGCTCGGCGAAGGTGCCCTCACCCCGCACCGGCAGGCCGAGGACCTCGTCCCCGACGGCGAATTCCTCCACGCCCTCGCCGACCGCGGTGACGACCCCCGAGGCCTCCAGGCCCATCGGTGAGGGCAGCGTGCGCTTCCTGCCGAAGAGCCCCTGACGCATCTTCGCGTCCGCCGGATTCACACCGGCCGCCTTCACCCGGATGACGACCTGCCCGGGGCCAGGCCGGGGCACCTCGCGCTCGATGAGTTCCTGGTTCTCCGGGCCCCCGAAGTCCGTGAAGACCAACACCTTCGACATCTGGTTCTCCTCCTGTGTCCTGTCCCCGGGCGGCGCGTCCGGGTGGCGAGCGGGCCGTCGAGCCCACCTTCCCCGTTCCGCGCCTCCCGATCCAGTCCTGCCGGCCCGGGCGCTCAGACGCCCACTGACGGGGAGCCCTCGGTGGCCTCGAAGTCCCGGTGGTGGGACGGGGCCCGCGCCTCCTTCGCCATCGCGGTCGAGTGGCTGTCGTTGCGCATCAACCGCATGGCGTTGAGGATCACCAGCAGCACGGACGCCTCGTGGACCAGCATCCCGGCCGACATGGTCACCCCGCCGGCGAAGACACCGGCCAGCAGCAGCACCACCGTGATCAGCGCGATCGCGATGTTCTGCCTCATCACGCTCACGGTGCGCCGGGCCAGGCTGATCGACTCCGGCAGCTTCATCAGGTGGTCGCCCATCAGCGCGATGTCCGCGGTCTCCACGGCCACCGCCGAACCGGCCGCACCCATGGCCACGCCGATGTCCGCCGTGGCCAGGGCCGGGGCGTCGTTGACGCCGTCGCCGACCATGGCCACGGTGTGGCCCTCACGCTGCAGGCGCGCCACCACCTCCAGCTTGTCCTCCGGCAGCAGGGCAGCGTGGATCTCGTCGATCCCCGTCGTCGCTCCGATGGACTCGGCCACCAGGCGGGAGTCGCCGGTGAGCATGACGACCTTCCTCACGCCGGCCTCGTGCAAACGGTCGACCATGGCCGGGGCGTCCGGCCGGACCTGGTCGGCCACCGCGATCACGCCGATCACCGTCGAGTCGACGGCCACGATCATCGGGGTCTTGCCCGCGGCGGCGAGCCCGCGCGCGGCCGGGCCGGCGCCGACGTCGTCCGTCACGTCGTACTGGGCCAGCAGGGTCGGGTTGCCGATCAGCACCCGCTGGTCGCCGACGTCTGACATGATGCCCTTGCCGGGGACCGGGGTGACGTGGCCGGGGATGCCCGCCGGGGCCACCCCCGCCTCCTGGGCGGAGTCCAGGATGGGCCGGGCCAGCGGGTGCTCCGAACCGGCCTCGGCAGCCGCGGCCCAGCGCAGCACCTCGGTGCGGTCCGTGCCCTCGCCCAGCACGACGACATCCGTCAGCCGGGGCCTGCCCTCGGTGAGGGTGCCGGTCTTGTCCACGGCCACGGCCGAGATCCTGGCGGAGGTCTCCAGGAACTCGCCGCCCTTGATGAGGATGCCGTTGCGGGCGGCGCGGCCGATGCCGGCGACGATGGCGACCGGGATGGAGATCACCAGGGCGCCGGGGCAGCCGATGACCAGCAGGGTCAGGGCCAGCACCACGTCCTGGGTGAGGATCCAAGTGACCAGGGCCAGCACGATCACGGCCGGCGTGTACCACCTCGAGAAGCGGTCGATGAAGGCCTGG
>NZ_CALMQR010000141.1:0-10549 GCF_937871995.1 uncultured Citricoccus sp.
GGCCTCCATGCCGAGCAGCACCTGCTGGATCGCCGCATCGCCGATGGCGTGGATGTCGAGCTGCCAGCCCTGCTCGTGATAGAGCTTCAGCAGCGCGTGGATCGTCGCGTCGGGAAAGGTGAAGACGCCGGTGCCGCCGCCCGCGGAAGCCAGGTAGGGCTCGAAGAAGGCCGCGGTCAGCCCGCCGGCGGACCCGTCGGCGAAGACCTTCACCGCGCCCCAGCGCAGCGAATCGTCGCCGGCCATCGGGCGCAGCCCCTGGTCCCAGGCGGCCTGCGCGATGCCTTCCGGATTGCCGGCCAGCACCTGCCACATGCGCAGCGGCAGGCGGCCGGCGGATTTCGCGGCCTCATAGGCGCCGACCTCGTCCATGCCGGCGACCAGGGCCCCGGGGACGGTGTCCCCTGCCAGCCGGGTGGCGACGAGCGAGGACTCCACGTCCAGGCCGGGCATCGTCACGGTCCGGCGGCGTGCGGGCCGACGGGCGGTGCGGGTGGTTGGGGTCGTGCTCATTCCGTCCCGCCGCCGGCTCCGGTCAGCGCCGGGTCTGGCTCGGGGACGGAGTCGAAGGCGTCCCGGTCGCCACCGGCGTCCCCCCAGCGGCTGAGGGGCCAGGCGATCACCTCGGCGCGGCCGGTGACATCGTCCAGGCTGATGAAGCCGTTGCCGGGTCCCTGCTGGTGCAGGCGGGAATCGGCGGAGGCGTCCCGGTGGTCGCCCATGACCCAGACGTGCCCCTCCGGGACAGTGACGTCGAAGGGCATGTCCGAGGGCGCTGACCCCGGGTGCAGGTACGGCTCCTCGACGGGCTCTCCGTTCACCGTCAGCTGGCCGGTGTCCGAGCAGCATTCCACGCGGTCCCCCGGCATGCCGATGATGCGCTTGACCAGGTGCTGCTCCGAGGAGTCCGGCATCAGGCCGATGAATTCCAGGCCCTCGCGCACCGGGTTGGCGGGCTGCGGGACCGGCTCACCGAGCCAGCCCTTGGTGTCCTGGAAGACGATGACGTCCCCCCGGTCGACCTCGAAGGGACCGGGCACCAGGAGGTTGACGAAGATCCGGTCGTTGACCTGGAGGGTCTGTTCCATCGAACCGGAGGGGATGTAGTAGGCGCGGAACAGGAAGGTCTTGACCAGGAACGAGGCCAGGATGGTGATCAGGACGATCAGGACGATCTCGCGCACGGCCAGCCAGAGCCGACGACCGGAGGACGGCTGAGTGGCCGTTCCGTCGCTGCTGTCCTGGGCCATCTCGCTGTCCTCTCCGCTGGTCCGGCTGTCCACTCTACCGCCCGTCCCCCGCCGGAATGTCCTCCCGGCGGCCGGGGGGCGAGACGACGGCATCGACCCTGCCGAGGACCATCGACTCCCGGATCATCCCGCCGCCGGGGGCGCCGAGCAGGGACCGCGAGTCCTCGGAGGCGTGGCGGTTGTCCCCCAGCAGGAACAGCCGGCCCTCGGGGACCTCGGCGGTGAACTCGATCCGGGAGGCCGGGGGCGGTCCGGCCAGGTAGTACTCGGGGACCGGGCGGCCGTCGACCTCGAGCAGTCCGGCCGCCGTGCAGCAGCTCACCGTGTCCCCCCCGACGCCGGCCACCCGCTTGACGTAGGCGGTGGTGTCCGGGGCCAGCCCCAGCCACTGCAGGGCGTCGCCGCCCCATCGCACCGGGGCCGGACGGGAGTCGTAGGGGGCGAAGCTGCCCTCTCCGTCCACCACGACCACGTCGCCGCGCTCCACCGGCGCCGAGGCATAGGCCTCCCGGTCCACGCTGATGCGGTCCCCCTCGCGCAGCAGGGGCTCCATGGAACCGGAGGGAATCAGGTACAGCTCCGCGACGGTGCTGCGCAGCAGGGCCGAGGCCAGCACCGCCGCAAGGACCACCGCGGCCACGGGCAGGGCCCAGCGTGGGGCCCGACGACGGTCGGCGCTGGCCGGGGTACGCGAAGGGCGCCGGCCCCCCGACGGGGACCGGCGCCCGGTGCGCGGCGACTCAGGCACGTGGGGCCGATCAGGCCTTCTTGTTGCCCTTGGAGGTCGCGAAGTCGCGCTTCTCCTTGATCTTGGCGGCCTTGCCGTGGCGGTCGCGCATGTAGTACAGCTTGGCGCGGCGCACGTCACCGCGAGTGACGAGTTCGATCTTGTCGATGACCGGGGAGTTCACCGGGAAGGTGCGCTCCACGCCGACGCCGAAGGAGACCTTGCGGACGCGGAAGGTCTCGCGGACGCCGTGGCCCTGGCGGCCCATCACGAAGCCCTGGAACACCTGGACGCGGGCGGTCTTGCCCTCGACGATGTTCACGTGCACCTTGACGGTGTCACCGGGACGGAAGTCGGGGACGTCGTTGCGCAGCGAGGCGGCATCGAGGGAGTCGAGGATATGCATGCTGATACTCCTGGTGGACGCCACAGGTCATCCACGTGATCGGTGGCGCGCCGGCCGTGACCCCGGTGCGGGGTGACGGGATGGGCGTGCCCAGGCTGTCGACCGGTCTGCCCCTGCTGGGCGCCGGCTGGCCATACTGTCGGCATCCGCCCCCTGTGGCAGGTCGGATGTCCAGTTGACACAGCGGCCCATTATGCCAGATCCGCGGGCCGGCATCCAGCCGGCGTCAGCCGGCGGCCGGCGTCAGCCGGCGTCGGCCTCCGCGGCGGGCAAGAGGTCGGGGCGGCGGGCCCGGGTACGTTCGAGCTGCTGGGCGTGGCGCCACGCGGCCACCCGTCCGTGGTCTCCCGAGAGCAGCACCTCGGGCACCTCGTGTCCGCGCCAGGAGGCGGGCTTGGTGTAGACCGGGTACTCCAGCAGGCCGTCGCTGTGCGATTCCTCCACGAGGGACTCGGGGTTGCCGACCACTCCGGGCACCAGGCGACCGATGGCCTCGATCATGGCCAGCGCGGCGACCTCCCCGCCGTTGAGGACGTAGTCACCCAGGGACACCAGGCGCACGTCGAACAGCTCACGCGCCCAGTGGAAGACCCGCTCGTCGATCCCCTCGTACCGCCCGCAGGCCACCACCAGATGGCTCGCGCCGGACAGCTCCTGGGCCAGGGACTGACGGAACGGCCGGCCCGAGGGGGTCGGGACCAGCAGGACGGGACGGTCCAGGGAGGCCGCGCGGCCGGCCTCGGCGATGGACTCGAGCGCCAGCGCCCACGGTTCGGGCTTCATCACCATGCCGGCGCCTCCGCCGTACGGGGTGTCGTCCACGGTGCGGTGGCGGTCGACGGTGTGCTCGCGCAGGTCGTGGACGTGGATGTCCAGCAGTCCGTCGCGGCGGGCCTTGCCGATCAGCGAGACGTCCAGGGCCGAGAGGTATTCCGGGAAGATGGTGACGACGTCGATCCTCACGGCTGTCCGGGCTCCTGCTCGTTGAGGGTCAGCAGCCCGGGCGGCGGGTCCAGGGTGACGGTGCCGGCATCGAGGTCGACCTCCGGCACGATCTCCTCCACGAAGGGCACCAGGGCCTCGGCCCCGGAGTCCAGCGTCACCTGCAGCAGGTCCTGCACCTCCCCGGTGACCAGGCCGCTCACGGCACCGACGCGCGCACCGTCGACGACGACGGAGAGGCCGATCAGGTCCTCCTCGTACCAGCCCTCGTCCTCCCCCGGCTCGTCCGGGGCGGCGAACAGCTCGGTGCCGCGCAGCTCCTCGGCACCGTTGCGGTCGGTGACCTCGTCGAAGGCCAGCAGCAGGATGTCCTTGTTCCAGCGCGCCCGGACGACGGTCAGGTTCCCGTCCCGGCCGCCGGAGCCCCTCCGCCCCTCGAGCACGGCCCCGGGCACGAAGCGCGATTCCGGGTCGTCCGTGTAGAGCTGGACGGTGACGTCACCGCGGATGCCGTGCGGCCTCCCGATCCGTGCCACCCGGACGCTGTCCTGTGGGCTGGTGGTGCTCTCGGGCATGGCGCGGGTTCCTCTCACTGGTGGTGCGGGGGCGGCCGGACGGTCCGGCCCGGGGACGGCAATGGCCCGCGCCCGGACGGATCCGGACACGGGCCATCATGTCATGCAACCGGCAGGGGCCGGGGCGGGACCGACCGGTGGCTACCGGCGGCGGTCCGTGTCCACCACGTCCACGCGGACCGGGTGGCCGGCCAGGCCGTCCAGGACGGTGCGCAGTGCGGTGGCGGTACGGCCCTGGCGGCCGATGACGCGGCCGAGGTCCGCGGGGTCCACGCGGACCTCGAGGACCTCGCCGCGCCGGTTGGTGCGCAGGTCCACCTGGACGTCATCGGGCGAATCCACGATTCCCCGGACCAGGTGTTCCAGCGCCTCCTGCAGCATGGTCACTCAGACTTCTCTTCGGCCGGGGCCTCGGTGGTCTCCTCGGCCGGAGCCTCGGCGGACTCCTCGGCCGGGGCCTCAGCGGCGTCCTTCTTGGGCGTGATGGCCTCGGGGATGATGACCGAGCCCTTCTGCGGGGCCACGAAGGGCTCCTTGGCCTTGGGGGATTTCAGGGTGCCCTCGGCGCCCGGCAGACCCTTGAACTTCTGCCAGTCACCGGTGATCTTCAGCAGCGCCATGACCTGCTCGGTGGGCTGGGCGCCCACGGAGAGCCAGTACTGGGCGCGCTCGGAGTTGACCTCGATGAACGAGGGCTCCTCGGTGGGGTGGTACTTGCCGATCTCCTCGATCGCCCGGCCGTCCCGGCGGGTGCGGGAGTCGGCGACGACGATACGGTAGAACGGTGCGCGCATCTTGCCGAAGCGCTTCAAACGGATCTTAACGGCCACGGGTGTGGTAGCTCCTGGTTCTTAGTCTGGGCGCAGCGCGGAAGCCGGCCGTGGGGTTGGCACGGGTCCCTGCCCTGCTGACAGAACGACCGTCCGGTGGATAGAGGGTCGCCCGGACGGCGGTTCAGTACCCGTACATTCTGCCAGATTCGCGGCGGATTCTCCTATTCGGACGAGGGCGCGTCCGCGGAGCCGGACTCGGAGAGCACCAGCAGGGTGTTCCACGGGTCGCGAACCTCCAGGCCCCGGTCGGTGCGCCGCGTGGCGCGCCCGGCGGTCCTCAGCCGGTCCTCGGCGGCCTCCAGGCCGTCACCCCGCGGCAGGGTCAGCTCCACGCTGCCCAGGCCCAGGGTGTTGCGGCGCGGCCCGACGCCGGTGGAATTCCAGGTGTTCATGGCCATGTGGTGGTGGTACCCGCCGGCGGAGACGAACAGCGCCATCGAACCCAGCGTCGTCGTCCTCTCGAAGCCCAGCTCGTCGACGTAGAAGTCCTCGGCCTGGTGCACGTCGCCGACCTGCAGGTGGACGTGACCGACCGAGGCCGGCGTGGTGCGCAGGCCCGCCACGGCGTCCTCCGTGAGGTGGGTGTCGAGGAAGCCGTCCCACGGCAGGTAGACGGTCGCCATCTCCACCTGGCCGTCGGCGCGCCAGGTCCAGGACTCGCGCGGGCGGTCGATGTAGAGCTCGATGCCGTTGTTGTCCGGGTCCTGGAAGTAGAAGGCCTCGGAGACGTAGTGGTCCGAGCTGCCCACGAACCTCGTCGGGTCGTGGCGCAGGGCGGAGTACACGGTCGCGGCCAGGTCGGCGGCCTGCTCGAAGAGGATGGCCACGTGGTACAGCCCGGCCTCACCCTCGGCCGGAAGCTTCAGGCCCCGCGCCTCCTCGATGCCGACCAGGGGGACGCCGGCCCGGCCCAGGACCACGTTGGGGCCGTCCTCGGCCACCGGCACCAGGCCCAGGGCCTGCTCGTAGTAGGAACGCAGCCGCGGGACGTCGTCCGTCCTCAGGGTGACCATGCCCATGGCCAGGCCGGACGGCAGCAACTCGTCCACGGGCCGGCCGCTGATGGGCCGGTGGTTCCGTGAGGCGGTCGCGGGGTCAACGGTGAGGGACATGCTGGGCTCCTGGATCTGCTCGGCTGCGGGGGTCCGGCGCCGGCCCTCTCGGGAACCGCGCCATCCCCCCTCACAACGCAGTTGATGCTTCAACTATTCCGTCGTGACCCGGGTGTGACGACCCTCTCCCCGCGATCCCACCGTTGCCGCATTGTTGCTGGCCAACTCCGCGTTCTCGGGCTTCAATGGTGGCGAGACCGGTCCGCCGGATCCCGCCATCTGCGATGCAGGCCTCATCACCGAGGCACTGACACCCCTATCCCCAGGAGGACCATCGTGAGCGGCCTACCGCCTATCCCCATCCACGCCACCGTCATCGACCTGCGGTCCATCGCCGCGGCCCATGAGGTGCCCATCGTGTACGTGCTCGACGAGTACATGCGGCAGCACCCCCACCAGGAACCGGCAACCCGCGCCCAGGGCGTGCGCTGACCGTCCGTCCGCACCGGAACCGGCCCATCGGCCCGGCCCGCCCGGACCGGGCCACCGGGTCACTGCCCGGGGCCACCGCCGAGGTACTTCTCGAACCCCTTGGGCAGGTTCAGCGACGACGGGTCGAATCCCGCGCCGTCGGCACCCTGGCCGAAGGCCGACCCCGGCACCTGCGGGGCCGAGCGCTTCCGGCGCTCCTCCAGCTCGCGCATCTCCTGGGCGGCCTTGGCCGGGTTGCCCGAACGGGGCTTGGCTTTCTTGCCCTTGCCCTTCCCCTTGCGCGCGCCACCGGCACCACCGGGCATTCCCGGCATCCCGGGCATGCCCCCGCCGGCGGCCATCTTCTTCATCATCTTCTGGGCCTGGCCGAAACGCTCCAGCAGGCCGTTGACCTCTGAGACCTGGACCCCGGATCCCCGGGCGATGCGGGCCCGGCGTGAACCGTTGATGATCTTGGGGGCCACCCGCTCGTGCGGGGTCATCGAGCGGATGATGGCCTCGATCCGGTCGACCTGGCGGTCGTCGAACTGCTCCAGCTGCTGACGCATGCCCTGGGCCCCGGGCATCATCATCAGGAGCTTCTTCATCGAGCCCATCTTCTTGATCTGCTGCATCTGGTCCAGGAAGTCGTCGAGGGTGAAGTCCTCCTGGTCGACGAACTTCCGGGCCATCTTCTCGGCCTCGGCCTTGTCCCAGCTGCGCTCGGCCTGCTCGATCAGGCTCATCACGTCGCCCATGTCCAGGATGCGCGAGGCCATCCGGTCCGGGTGGAACACCTCGAAGTCGTCCAGGTTCTCACCCGTGGACGCGAACATGACCGGCTTGCCCGTCACCGAGCGCACCGAGAGCGCGGCACCGCCGCGCGCGTCGCCGTCGAGCTTGGACAGCACCACGCCCGTGAAGCCGACGCCCTCGTTGAAGGCCTGTGCGGTGGCCACCGCGTCCTGGCCGATCATGGCGTCGAGGACGAACAGGACCTCGTCCGGCTGGACGGCGGCACGGATGTCCGCGGCCTGGCGCATCAGTTCCTGGTCCACGCCGAGTCGGCCGGCCGTGTCGATGATCACGATGTCGTTGTAGCGGGCCCGGGCCTCGGCCACGCCGTCGCGGGCCACCTGCACCGGATCGCCCGTGGCGTCCTCGAACTCACTGGAGACGCCGGGGTGCGGGGCGAAGACGGGGACACCGGCGCGCTCACCGTTGATCTGCAGCTGGCGCACGGCGTTGGGCCGCTGCAGGTCGGCGGCGACCAGCATCGGGGTGTGCCCCTGCCCCTTGAGGTGCCGGGAGAGCTTGCCGGCCAGCGTGGTCTTGCCCGCGCCCTGCAGGCCCACCAGCATGATGACGGTCGGCGGGTTCTTGGCCAGGTGCAGCCGGCGGGTCTCGCCGCCGAGGATGTTCACCAGCTCGTCGTTGACGATCTTGACGACCTGCTGGCCCGGGTTCAGGGCCTGGCTGACCTCCTCGCCGAGGGAGCGCTCCTTGATGTGGCCGATGAATTCCCGCACCACCGGGACGGCGACGTCTGCGTCCAGCAGGGCCCGCCGGATCTCGCGGGCCGTGGCGTCGATGTCCGCCTCGGACAGTCGCCCCTTGCCCTTCAGGTTCTTGAAGGTGGCGGCCAGGCGGTCGGACAGGGAGTTGAACACGGCGGGGCACTTTCCTTCGGTGTGCGGTGCGGGCCCGGGAGGACCCGCGCTGGGAATCATGCTGCGGGCGGCGGCTCCCGGCGACGACGGCGGGGCGGGCCGCGACGTGCGGCCCGCCCCGTGAGCGGGTGCCTCAGCGCGGCCGTGACCGCCGTGGGCGGAAACTACCGGTTTCCAAGGGTATCAACCCTTTCCCGTGCCGCGGGCGGCACGGCGCCCGGCGCCGGGGCGGTGACCGGCTCGGCGGCCTCGGCCGGGGAGTTCGCCGCGTAGGCGGTACCCATGCCGCCACCGCCGAACTCGTAGGCGATCTCGGCGTGCTGGGCCTGGTCGATCCCCATCTCCTCGTCCTCCGGGGTGACGCGCCAGCCCATGACGGCCTTGAGCAGGGCGCCGATGACGAGGGTCACCACGCCGGCGTAGACGACGGCGACCAGCACGGCCACGACCTGTGCCAGCAGCAGCGAGGCATCGCCGCCGTAGAACAGCCCGGCCCGGCCGTCCTCCATGGGCAGGCCCAGCAACCCGATCAACACGGTGCCGAGGATGCCGGCCACCAGGTGCAGGCCGACGACGTCGAGGGAGTCGTCGAAGCCGAGCTTGTACTTCAGGCCCACGGCCAGGGCACAGGCCACGCCGGCGAGCAGCCCGATGATCACCGCGCCGACCGGGTCGACGTAGGCGCAGGCCGGGGTGATGGCCACCAGGCCGGCCACGATGCCCGAGGCGGTGCCGATCGAGGTCGCCCGGTGGCCGCGGAGGGTCTCGGTGACGGTCCAGCCGAGCATGGCCGCCGCGGGGGCCGCCAGGGTGTTGACCCAGATGAGGCCCGCCTGGGCGGCGTCGGAGGCGGCACCGCCGTTGAAGCCGAACCAGCCGAACCACAGCACGGCGGCGCCCAGCATCACGAAGGGGATGTTGTGGGGGCGGTGGCCGGGGTCGGTGCCGAAGCCCTGGCGCTTGCCCAGCAGCAGCGCCAGGACCAGGGCGGCCACGCCGGCGGAGATGTGCACCACGAGGCCGCCGGCGAAGTCGACGGCCTCGCCGATCGCACCGCCGATGGCACCCTCAGCCCCCAGCAGCCCGCCGCCCCACACCATGAAGGCCAGGGGGCAGTACACGAGGGTGACCCAGACGGGAACGAAGACGACCCAGGTGCTGAACTTGGCCCGGTCGGCGATCGCCCCGGAGATCAGGGCCACCGTGATGATGGCGAAGGTCGCGCCGAAGCCGATGCCGATCAGGTCCTCGGTGCCGACGGCACCGTAGAGCCCGACGTCGGTGAGGGGGTTGCCGAACATCTGGGCGATGCCCTCGCCCCCGCTCATGTTGTAGCCCCACAGCACCCAGACCACGGCGACGAGCCCGATCGAGATGAAGGACATCATCATCATGTTCAGCGAGGCCTTGGCGCGCGTCAGGCCGCCGTAGAAGAAGGCCAGTCCCGGAGTCATCAGCAGGACCAGTCCGGCGCACACCATCGTCCAGACATGGCCGGCTGTCAGTTCTATCGCTTCCACGGCACGTTCCTCTCTCACCTGTTCCGGGGCCGGGGGTGGCATCACCGGGCTTGGGTTAAAGAGTGCGGGCACCGTGTTTCACGGTGCCCGCAGCGGTGTTTCGGGTGTGTGACGAACCGGGGGATCGCGTTACCGGCTCGTTTCGGCTCAGTCCTCGAGGAGTGCGTCCACGAAGCCCTCGGCCTGGAACGGGGCGAGGTCGTCCGGGCCCTCGCCGAGGCCGATGAGCTTCACCGGCACGCCGAGCTGGCGCTGGATGGCCACCACGATGCCGCCCTTGGCGGTGCCGTCCAGCTTGGTCAGCACGATGCCGGTGACGTCGACGACCTCGGCGAACACCTTGGCCTGGCTCAGCCCGTTCTGGCCGGTGGTCGCGTCCAGCACGAGCAGGACCTCGTCCACGGTCGCCTGCTTCTCGATGACGCGCTTGATCTTGCCCAGCTCGTCCATCAGGTTGGCCTTGTTCTGCAACCGTCCCGCGGTGTCGACGATGACCACGTCGGCCTCCTGGTCGATGCCGGTCCTCACGGCGTCGAAGGCCACCGAGGCGGGATCCGCCCCGTCCTCCTCGGACCGGACGGTGTCCACGCCGACGCGGGCGCCCCAGGTGGCCAGCTGTTCGGCTGCCGCGGCGCGGAAGGTGTCGGCGGCGCCGAGCACCACCTGCCGGTCCTCGGCCACCAGCACGCGGGCGATCTTGCCGACGGTGGTGGTCTTGCCGACGCCGTTGACGCCGACGACCATCATCACGGCCGGGCGGCCGTCCTTGCGGGAGGCGTCGAGGCGGCGGTCCATGGTCGGGTCGACCATCCGCACCAGTTCCTCCCGCAGCATGCCCTTGACGTGCTGCGGGTCCCGGGAGCCCTCGACGGTGACGCGCTCGCGCAGCCTGTCCACCAGCTCCATGGTGGGCTCGGTGCCGAGGTCGGCCAGCAGCAGCGTCTCCTCGACCTCGTCCCAGACGTCGTCCGTGATGTTGTCCGTGGACAGCAGGGCGAGCAGCCCCTTGCCGAAGATGTTGTTGGACTTGGCCAGCCGGGCTCGGAGCCGCGCCAGGCGGCCGGCCGCGGGCGCGGGCCGCTCGAGTTCCGGCGCGGCGGGGG
>NZ_CALMQR010000142.1:0-5562 GCF_937871995.1 uncultured Citricoccus sp.
CATGAGCTCCGCCACGGCACCGAACCTGCACCTCGAGGACCAGGTCTGCTTCGCCCTGTACTCCGCGGCCCGGGCCGCCCAGCAGGCCTACCGCCCCCTGCTGGACGAGCTGGGCCTGACCTACCCGCAGTACCTCGTGCTGCTCGTGCTCTGGGAGCAGGACGGGCTGACCGTCACGTCCCTGGGCGAGCGCCTGCACCTGGACAGCGGCACGCTCTCGCCCCTGCTGCGCCGGCTGGAGGCCCACGGGTTCATCGCCCGCGAGCGCGCCGACGTCGACTCCCGCCGGGTGCTCGTCAGCCTGACGCCCGCCGGTGATGCCCTGCGCGAGCGGGCGGCGGACGTCCAGCGGTGCCTGCTGGAGGCGGTCACGCTGGCTCCCGCGGAACTCCTGGCGCTGCGGGACCTGTCCCGGCGCTTCGTGAGCGCCGGAGCCTGAGGGCCCTCCGCCCGCGCGAACGGCGTCCGTCCCCGGGCGATCCGCGCCCATTCCCGATCCACCCCCTATCCATCCACCGAAGGAGATCCCATGAAGACGATCTACACCGCAGAGGCCCTGGCCACCGGCGGCGGCCGCGACGGCCACACCCGGACCGCCGACGGCACCCTGAGCCTGGACCTGGCCGTGCCGAAGGAGATGGGTGGCACCGGTAACGGTGCGAACCCCGAGCAGCTGTTCGCCGCCGGCTATGCGGCCTGCTTCCACTCCGCCCTGCAGATGGTCGCCCGCCAGGCCAGGAAGGATCTCGGCGAGTCCAGCGTGGGTGCCCGGGTGGGCATCGGCCCCAACGACGCCGGCGGGTTCGGCCTCGAGGTGACCCTCGAGGTGGTCATCCCCGGGCTCCCGCAGGACGAGGCCCAGGAACTGGCCGATGCGGCCCACCAGGTCTGCCCGTACTCCAATGCCACCCGGGGCAACATCGACGTCCACGTCACGGTGGTGCAGGACTGATGAGCACCCTGCACGACTTCACGGCCCGCACCGCCGCGGGTGCCGAACAGCCGCTGTCCGCATACACCGGCCAGGTGGCCGTGGTGGTCAACACGGCGAGCAAGTGCGGCCTGACCCCTCAGTTCGAGGGTCTCCAGGAGCTCTACGCGGAGTACAGGGACCGCGGGCTCGTGGTGCTGGGCTTCCCGTGCAACCAGTTCGCCCACCAGGAACCGGGCACCGACGCCGAGGCCGGCGAGTTCTGCCAGCTGAACTACGGCGTGGAGTTCCCCATGTTCGGCAAGGTCGAGGTCAACGGCTCCGGCTCCCATCCGGCGTTCGCCTGGCTGCGCCAGGAGACGTCCGGTCTGCTGGGCGATGCGATCAAGTGGAACTTCACGAAGTTCCTCATCGGCCGGGACGGCCGCGTGATCGAGCGCTTCGCCCCCACGACGGCGCCGGCCAGGATGCGCGGGGCGATCGAGGAGGCGCTGGGGACATAGTCCAACGGAGGGCCGGCGTGGGCCGGATCACGGTGCCCGGATGGTGACCGAGCAGGCCTGTTAGCCTCACCGAGTCCCTGATCCGTCCGTCCCGCCCCGAAAGGCGATACATGTCCTCCCCCGTTTCCGGGCCACCCCACACACTGTCCGACGACTCGAGCGCCGGTACTCCGCCGCCGCCCCGTGCGAAGATCCTCAAGCCGGTCTTCATCCCCGCGGCGGTGATCATCATCGGCCTCGTCGTGGCCTCGATCGTCTTCGCCAATGTGGCCGGTGACGCCCTCACCGAGGCCACCACCGAGCTCAACGAGGCCATCACGAGCGGCGTCGGCTGGTGGTACGTCATCGCCGTGAACGCCTTCCTGGTGTTCGTGCTGTACTGCGCGATCTCCAAGGTGGGACGCATCCGGCTGGGCCGGGACGACGAACGTCCCGAGTTCGGCCTGCTGTCCTGGTTCCTCATGCTGTTCAGCGCCGGCATGGGCATCGGCCTGGTGTTCTTCGGCGTGGCCGAGCCGCTGTGGAACTACGTGGCGCCGCCCGGAGCCTTCGGGAACGAGCCGCTGTCCTCGGACGCCGCCCGCGAGTCCGTGGGCCTGATGATGCTCCAGTGGGGTCTGCACCCCTGGGGGATCTACGCCGTCGTCGGCCTGGGGCTGGCGTACATGTCGTTCCGCCGCGGCCGCCCGATGTCCGTGCGGTGGCTGCTGGAGCCGCTGATCGGCCGCCAGCGCGTGGAGGGCTGGATCGGCCACGCCATCGACGTCATCGCGATCGTCGGGACGCTGTTCGGTGTGGCCACCTCCTTCGGTTTCGGCGTCAGCCAGGTGGTCGACGGGATCGAGTTCTACGGCTGGATGGAGCGCTCCCCGGCGCTGGTCATCGGGCTGATCGCCGTGGTGACCCTCATCGCCACGTGGTCCGTGGTCTCCGGCGTGCACAAGGGCCTCAAGTGGCTGTCCAACTTCAACATGTCCCTGGCCGCCGTCCTGGCGCTGCTCGTGTTCGCCCTGGGCCCGACGATCTTCCTGCTGCAGTCCATCCCCGAGAACCTGGGCCAGTACCTGAGCCAGCTGCCGCAGACCGCCCTGCACGTCGGGCCGTTCTCCGAGGACAACTGGGAGGGCATCTGGACCATCGCCTACTGGGGCTGGTGGACGTCGTGGGCGCCCTTCGTGGGCATGTTCATCGCGCGTATCTCGCGCGGACGCACCATTCGCGAGTTCGTCGTGGGCGTCCTGCTGGCCCCCACCCTGGTCAGCCTGGTGTGGTTCACGATCTTCGGCAACACCGGCATCCTGTACCAGCAGACGGGCCGGGAGATCACGGTGGCGGACGCGGAGACCGGTGAGCAGACGGTGAACAGCACCACCGCCCTGTTCCAGCTGTTCGAGCACTTCCCGGCCGGCATGTTCCTGGGCATCCTGGCCATGGTCGTGGTGATCTTCTTCTTCGTCACCTCCTCCGATTCGGGATCCCTGGTGATCGACATGATGGCCCACGGCGGGGCGACGTCCACCCCGGTGGTGACGCGCGTGTTCTGGTCCGTCCTGGTGGGCGTGGCCGCGGCGGCCCTGCTCGTGGCCGGCGGCGACGTGGCCATGACGGCCCTGCAGACGCTGGCCGTGTCCACGGCGGCACCGTTCTCGGTGATCCTGGTGATCGCGTGCATCTCGCTGCTGCGGGCCTTCCGGCACGAGACGCTGTCCATGCCGCAGCACATCGAGGTCATCCTGCCGGAGGGCGAGGCGGCGGCCCAGACCCTGAGGACGGCCGGCGCGGTCGCCCCTGCGGGTGCGGCACCGGCGGGAGCGCCCCGGCGGGACGAGGCCGTCGAGCAGCTGGGGGCGGCCGCCGTGGACGCGGCCAAGCCGCACCGTTATGGCCGGGAGGTGTTCCGCGGCCTGGGCGGGGCGTCGATGTCCCTCAGCGGCCTGGCCACCGTGGTGCCGACCCCCGGGGACGAGCCGGACAAGCACATCATCTCCTACCGCCGGGTGCGGCCCAGCGAGATCACCGTCAACCCGCAGACGGGCGCCGCCGAGCTCGCGGACACCGCCGGTGATCCCCTGGCCGGCGAGACCTTCGACACCCCGGAGTTCGAGTCCTCCCAGGAGTACCTGGACCAGGGCGGGCACCACGATCCCGCCCTGGATGAGATGAGTGCGGACCTCGCGTCCGAGGACGACGACGCGGTCCGGGACGCCCCCGTGGGACGCTGACCGTCCGGGCCACCTAGCCCACCGCGCTCCGCTGACATGACGGCGGCGGCACCCCAGGGGTGCCGCCGCCGTCGTCGTGTCCCCGGCCGGCGCCAGCGCCTCCGGCCGGGGAACCGGGGTTCAGGAACGGACCGCGGTGTCCTCGGCCGGCGCGACGGCAGGAGCGGTGATCTCCGAGCCGGCGGCGGTGGTCCCGTCCAGTTCCTGGATGTCCTCCGTCGAGCGGTCACGGGCCGCCAGCAAGGACACCAGGCTCATGGCCGAGAAGGCCATCCACAGGCAGGCCACCAGCCACAGGGATCCGCCGCCGGCCATGACCAGGGCCGTGGCGATCATCGGGGTGAAACCGGCACCCAGCGTGGAGGCCAGCTGGTAGCCGATCGAGGTGCCGGAGTAGCGCACCGAGGTGGGGAACAGCTCGCCGACGAAGGCGCCGTACGGCCCCGAGGTGAAGCCCTGGATCACGGACAGGCCCAGGAAGATCGCCAGCATGAAGGCCACGGTGGATCCCATTTCCAACAGGGACATCACCGGGAAGGCGAGCGCGATGGCGGCCAGGTTGCCCCAGATGAGCACCTTGCGCCGGCCCAGGCGGTCGGAGAGCCGGGAGGCGATGATGATCATCAGGATGGTGGCCACGCCGCCGAGGGCCTTGATGTTGAGCACCTCGGTCTGGGCCAGCACGGCCTGCTGGACCGCGAAGGAGATGGCCCACGCACCCATCAGGCCCTGGGCCATCTGTCCGGACAGGCCCGAGCCGATGGCGATCAGCAGGGACTTGGGGTGCTCGCGGAACAGTTCCGCGGCGGGGACGGGGCGCTTCTTGGCCTCCACGGCCGTGGAGAGCTCCTGGAAGACGCGGGACTCGGAGACCTTCATGCGGATGAAGATCGCCAGGCCCATCAGCACGGCCGACAGGATGAACGGCACGCGCCAGCCCCAGTTGAGGAACTGGTCCTGCGGCAGCATGGACATCAGCGAGAGCATCAGCGTGCCGACGATCGTGCCGGCGGGGGCGCCCATGTAGGCGAAGGACGCGGCGAACCCGCGGGACTCCTTCTTGGAGTTCTCGAAGGCCAGCAGCATCGCCCCGCCCCACTCCCCGCCGACGGCGATGCCCTGGGCCAGGCGCAGGGACACCAGCAGGATCGGCGCCCAGACGCCTATCTGCTCGGAGGTGGGCAGCAGGCCGATGAGGGTGGAGGCGATGCCCATGATCAGGACCGTGCCGATCAGGATGGCCTTGCGTCCGATGCGGTCACCCAGGTGGCCGAACAGGAGGCCTCCGAGCGGACGGGCGACGTAGCCGGCGGCGAGGGTGCCGAAGGAGACGAAGAGTGCCGCAGCGGGATCGAGACCGGAGAAGAACACCTGGTTGAAGACGATCCCCGCCGCCGTGGCGTAGAGGATGAAGTCGTAGTACTCCACGGCGGTGCCCAGGAAGCTCGAGAAGAGGATCCTGCGCATGTCCCGCGGAGAGGCGTGGTAGGTGCCCGCCGGCGTCGCCGGGGTGGGTGGTGGAGTCGTCATGGGATGTCCTCGGTTCCTGTCAGAGGCTGAGCGTAGGAGTGCCGGCGGCCTGCAGCGACGGGGTGTCGCCGGTGCCGCCGAAGGGGATGACGTCGAGATCCTCGGGGATGCTGAGGGGGCCGTCGAACGTGGTGCGGGCCTCGTCCCAGGCCTCGGGCGGCGAGTAGCTGGGGACGAGGTGGTGGAGTGCCAGGTGCCCGACGCCGGCCACGGCGGCGATGCTGCCGGCCTCGGCCGCCGTGGTGTGGGCGCGGCGATGGTGGTCCATGGTGGCCTGCATCATCTCGGCGTCCGTGTACTGCGCCTGCAGGATGTCCAGGTTGATGGCCTCGTGCAGCAGCAGGCTCGCTCCCCGGGCCAGGCGCACCATGTTGGC
>NZ_CALMQR010000143.1:0-8687 GCF_937871995.1 uncultured Citricoccus sp.
AGGGGCGTGGTGCAGGGGCGTGGTGCAGGGGCGTGGTGCAGGGGCGTGGTGCAGGGGCGTGGTGCAGGCCGGCCGGACCTGTGCACGCGGCGAACCCCTGGCCTACCCTGTCTGCCACCAGGGACCGTACCGCGGAGGCGCACATGGAGCGGCAGCACATCCTATGGCTGGAGGACACCGGCCTCGAGGACCTTCCCCGGGTGGGCGGCAAGAACGCCTCCCTCGGTGAGATGATCCGGACCCTGACCGCCGAGGGGGTCCAGGTCCCCGGGGGGTTCGCGCTCACCGCCGAGGCGTACCGGGAGGTCGTGCAGGCCAACGGCCTCGAGCCCCGCATCCGGGAGCTGCTGGAGCACGGCCGCGGTGGCGGGTTGCCGCTCCGCGAGACCGGCGAGCGCATCCGCCGCCTGTTCCTGGACGCCCCCTTCCCTCCGCCGCTCGTGGACGCGGTGGCCGCGGCCTACGCCGAACTGGCGCGGCGCACCGGCACCACGGACCCGGCGGTGGCCGTGCGCAGCAGCGCCACCGCGGAGGACCTGCCCGAGGCCAGCTTCGCCGGCCAGCAGGAGACCTTCCTCAACGTGTGTGGGGTGGACGGGCTCGTGGACGCCTGCCGCCGGTGCTTCGCCTCCCTGTTCACGGACCGTGCCATCAGCTACCGGGCCCTGAAGGGCTTCGACGACCTGCAGGTGGCGCTGTCCGTGGGCGTGCAGCTGATGGTGGACTCCGCCTCCGGGTCCTCGGGGGTGATGTTCACCCTGGACACGGAGTCCGGCTTCCCGGACGCCGTGGTCGTCAGCGCCACCTGGGGACTGGGCGAGACGGTGGTCCAGGGCACGGTGGACCCGGACAAGTACGTGGTGTTCAAGCCCTTCCTCGACGACGACCGGCTCGTCCCGGTGCTCGAGCGCACCGTGGGGGCCAAGGAGGTCAAGCTGGTCTACGGGCCGAACGCCGGCTCGCCGACCGCCCTGGTGGAGACCTCACCGCAGGAACGCCGGGCGCTCGTGCTCACGGATGCTGAGGTGCTGCGGCTGGCCCGCTGGGCGGCGGCGGTGGAACGCCACTACGGCACCCCCATGGACCTGGAGTGGGCCAAGGACGGCCCCACCGGGGAGCTGTTCATCGTCCAGGCACGCCCGGAGACCGTCCAGGCCCGGCGCAGCGCCACCCGGTTCACGGTGCACCACCTCGAGGAGTCCGGCCGCGCCCTGGCCACGGGGGCGGCCATCGGGGACGCGATCGTCGCCGGTGAGGTGTGCGTGATCCGCAGCGCGGCGGACATCGGCAGCTTCCGCGACGGGGCGATCCTGGTGGCCGAGATGACCGACCCGGACTGGGGGCCGGTGATGAAACGGGCCGCCGGGATCATCACCGATCACGGTGGGCCCACCAGCCACGCGGCCATCGTGAGCCGGGAGCTGGGGGTGCCGGCCGTCGTCGGGACCGGCTCCGCCACCCGGGACCTGCCCGACGGCGGAGTGGTGACCCTGTCCTGCGCCGAGGGCGAGGTGGGGCACGTCTACGCGGGGCGGCTGCGGTGGCGCACGGAGGAGGTCGACCTGGAGCGGTTGCCGCGCACCCGCACCAAGGTGATGGTCAATGTGGCCAGCCCGGCCGCCGCCTTCCGGTGGTGGCGGCTGCCCGTGGACGGGGTGGGGCTGGCCCGGATGGAGTTCATCATCACCGAGGCGATCCGCATCCACCCCATGGCCCTGGTCCACCCCGAGCGCGTGGACTCCGCCGAGGACGCCGATCGGATCCGGGAGCTGACGAGGGGGTATGACGACCCGCGCGAGTACTTCGTCGACCGGCTGGCCACCGGGCTGGGGAAGCTGTGCGCGCCCTACCATCCCCGCCCGGTGATCGTGCGGCTGAGTGACTTCAAGACCAACGAGTACGCGCACCTGCTGGGCGGGCGGGCCTTCGAGCCGGCGGAGGAGAACCCCATGCTCGGCTTCCGCGGCGCCTCTAGGTACGACGACGACCGGTACCGGGAGGGCTTCGAGCTCGAGTGCCGCGCCCTGCGGCGGGTGCGGGAACGACTGGGCTTCACGAACCTCGCCGTCATGGTCCCCTTCTGCCGGACGGTGCCCGAGGCGGACCGGGTGCTGGCGGCGATGGCCGCCAACGGGCTGGTCCGCGGCCAGGACGGGTTGCTGGTCTACATGATGTGCGAGGTGCCCTCCAACGTGGTGCTCGCCGAGGAGTTCGCCCGCCGCTTCGACGGCTTCTCGATCGGCTCCAACGACCTGACGCAACTGGTGCTCGGGGTGGACCGTGACTCGGAGATCCTGGCCCGGCAGTTCGACGAGCGCGATCCGGCGGTGGAGTCGATGATCGCGGACGTCATCCGGCGGGCGCAGGCCGCGGGCATCACGGTGGGCCTGTGCGGGCAGGGGCCGAGCAACCACGCGGACTTCGCGGAGTTCCTGGTGGAGGCCGGCATCGACTCGATGTCCCTGAACCCGGACTCCGTCCTCCGCACGATCCCGGTCATCGCCGAGGCCGAGCAGACGGCCGAGACCGGCGGGCACGTGGGGCACGGCTGACGCACGCGGCGTCGGGAGTGAGAGCCCTACTCGGTCTTGCCGTGCATGATCAGCACGGGGCAGGCGGCGTGCGCGCCGACCGCGGAACTGACCGAGCCGAGCAGCAGGCCCCGGAACCCGCCCCGCCCGCGGCTGCCGACCACCAGCATGCGCGCGCCCCTGCTCAGTTCGGTGAGCACCTGGGCGGGCTGGCCCTTCTGCACCACGGTCTGCAGCGATGCCGGCTGATCGTCGCCGAAGGCCTCGCCGAGCGTCGCGTCGAGCCGTTGCCGGGCCTCCTGCTCGGGGTCGTAGCCGACCAGTTCCGGGATCTCCCCACTCGCCGCGGGCCATTGCCAGGCCGCCACCGCCATCAGCGGGGCGTTCATCAGATCCGCCATGATCTTGCCCTCGCGCAGCGCCTCGATCGACTGGTCCGACCCGTCGACCCCGACGACCACCGGCTTCGACTCGTCCATGGTGTTCCCCTTCTGCGTCGTTTCCACTGCCGGTCCGTCGTCTCCACGTCAGCAGGAGCGCGCGGGGTCCAGCACACGGGTCCGGAGGGCCCGTGGAGTGCGGCCACAGTAGGCAGCGGCTCGGCTGCGGCACAAGGGCCGGAGCGCGGGCGGGGCTGACGGACGGCCACATCGGCCCGTAACGTGACGTGGGAGCGGTCCTCACCGTGGGGCGAGGACAGAAAGGGTGAGGCATGCGGGCAGTGATCGTGGAGTCCCGGGGAGCGGAAGCGCGCCTGGAGGAGACGGCCGAGGAGGGCATCCTCAGCGGTCCCGTGGAGCTTGACGTGCTCTACTCCAGCTACAACTACAAGGACGGCCTGGCCATCACCGGTGCCGGCCGGGGCGTGCTGCAGAACTGGCCGATCATCCCGGGCATCGACATCGTCGGCACGGTCACCCGCTCCGACGATCCGGCCTGGGACCCCGGGGACACGGTGGTGCTCAACGGGGACGGCATCGGCGAATCGCGCAACGGCGGCTTCGCGACCCGGGCCCGGGTCCGCGGCGAGGCCCTCGTGGAGCTGCCCCGGGAGATCAGCCCGGTGCGCGCCGCGGCCATCGGCACCGCCGGCTTCACGGCCATGATCTCCGTGCTGCAGCTGGCCGATGCCGGACTCACCCCGGGGTCCGGGGACATCCTGGTCACCGGCGCGGCCGGTGGCGTGGGATCGGTGGCGGTGTCCCTGCTGGCCGCCCGCGGTTACCGGGTGGTGGCCTCCACCGGACGGGCCGAGGAGGAGGGTGACTACCTGCGGGACCTCGGTGCCGCCGACCTCCTCGACCGTCACGAGCTCTCCGAGGAGCTCGGCAAGCCCCTGCAGGAACAGCGCTGGGCCGGCGCCGTGGACGTCGCCGGCAGCACCACCCTGGCCAACGTCCTGGCCCAGACCAACTACGGCGGGATCGTGTCCGCCTGCGGCCTGGCCCAGGGCATGGACCTGCCCACGACCGTGGCGCCGTTCATCCTGCGCGGCGTCACCCTCACCGGCGCCAACTCGGTCTACGCACCGCAGGCCCTGCGCCAGCGGGCCTGGGCCGCACTGGCCGACGAGCTCGACCTGGACCAGCTCGACCGGATGACCACGACCATCGGGCTGGCGGACACGATCCCCTACGCCCAGCAGATCCTGGCCGGGCGCACGCGCGGGCGCACCGTCGTGGACGTCAACCGGTAACCCGCCGGCCCGGTCCGTCGCCACTCGGGGCCGTCCGTGAAGGACCCCCCGCCGGCGGAAGATCCCCGACGGCGGTGCCCCGGCCCGCCGTCAGGCGGCGGCGGGCGCCGTGGACGGGTCCTCGCCGCGGCGCATGACGGGCAGCCGTTCAACCCGGTGACTGAGCCCGGCCAGGGCCGTGCTGAGGCGCTGCAACCCTGAACCGACCCGCGACGGGTCCCGGAGCACCGCCGCGTCCACGAAGTCCCGGATCCGGTCGAGCACGGACAGCGGCAGGGCGGCGATCACGTTGCCGGGCGGCCGCCGGGCCACCACGAGGTGCGCGCGGGTGGGCGCAGTGCGCCGGACGAGCTCCCACACCAGGCCGGCGCTCCTCTGCTGGTTCCGGTTCAGCCCGGCCTGCAACCAGGGAAGCAGTTCGTCCTCCTCGTTGCGCACGTCCTCGCGCAACACCTCCGCCAGCGCGGCGAGCAGGGGGTCACGGGTGGGATCGCCGAGCGGCAGGCCCTCCAGGGCGACGACGATCTCGTTGACCTCCTGGTGCTCACGCTCGACCTGGAGCGTCCGCTCGTGGCCGTCCGGCAGGACCCGACGCCTCAGCGGCCACAGTACCGACTCCTCGGCGAAGGCATGCGGGAACACCAGCTGGTAGCGCTTCAGCGGCACCCGCCCCTGCTCCGCGCCCGAGGTTCCCTTGAGTTCCTCCAGCAGGACGTTTAGCTGGACGTGGTCCCTCTTCTGCCGGGCCAGCACGCTCAGCCGCCCTCCGAGTTCCGCGATGTCCTGCTCGGCGATGGATCTCATCATGGTGGCCTTCCGCGTCGTCGTACGTCATTCCCCTGCCATCGCCAAAGCTGGCGCGGTGGATGTCATCCCCCGTCCCCCGCTGGGGCTGCCCGGTCACCGCAGTGACGGTCCGTGAGTGAACACTCGTAAATCTCAGCTGGTCCCACCGCCCTCGCTCCGGCGCCCCACCGGCTGCCAGCGCCTGGACATTCAGAGCACTACTTGACAGGTGTAAAGTACCGAACTGGGCCGGCGGACGGCGGCCACGGAACGGAACGGGGGGCAGCAATGAACAGTCGAGTCCAGGAGGGACGGTCCCTGCAACCACTGGTGGAAGCGGTGACCGCCATGTTGGACGAAGGCACCGACCCCGCCGGCCTCAACGTCACCGACGTGGTACAACGCGCCGGGGTCAGCCGCCCCACGTTCTACAAGTACTTCCGGGACGTGCCCGCCCTGGTGTGGGAGGCAGCGCTGCGGCGCATGCAGGCGACCTTCGACCGCGTCCCGCAGGCGGCCCTCGGCGAGACGTGGACGGTGTTCGCCCGCGGCACCTTCCTGACCCTGCTGACGGACCTGGCGGAGCACCGCAGTTTCTACCTCTCGGCCCTGGCCATCAACCCGGCCGAGGTCGCCGCCGACTTCATCCGCTACCTGGCCCACCGGCTGCTCACCTCCTCCCCGCTGGGGCCCATCATCCACCGTCGGAAGGGCCCCGACACCGCCCAGCAGCGGGCCCAATTCCTGGCCGCGGGAAGCGTGTGGCTGGTGCAGCACTGGCTGGTCACCTCCACCGACCCCCTCCAGGAGGTCGAGGACATGGTCGACCGGCTGTCCGCCCTGCTGCTGTCCAGCTCGGGCGCCACGGAGCAGGAAATCGCCGCGGTCCGCGCGGCCGCACCGGCTCCCCCGGTCACGCCCGCCCCCTCCCCCGCCCGCGCCCCGGCGTCCCCGACGCCGGCCGACCACGACCCGGAAGACCTCGACTGATGGCGCAGCACCCGACCCCCCGGCCCGACTACCGGCTCCGGAACGCCGGCACGTCATGGGACGCCGTCCCAAGCCGCTCCGCCAGCCGTCACGCCGGCCGTCACGCGGGTCACCAGGCAGATCACCACGCGGCAGGACATGCTGCGGGCGATGGCCACGCCACCGCCCACCCCACCGTCGCGGCCGCAGAAAGAGCAGCATCAGCAGCCGTCCCGGCCGCCGGCCAGGGGCCCACGCGGTCGGCGCTCAGGAAGTACGGCGCCATGGCCTGGTTCTGCGTGATCCTGATGGCCCTGGCCATCATCCCCTCCATCTACTCGGGGCTGCTCACCGGATCCGTCAAGGACCCGACCGGTCACCTCGACCAGGTCCCGGCCGCCGTCGTGAACCAGGATGAGCCCGCCACGTCCCAGGGTGAGCCGGTCCACCTCGGTGAGGACCTGACCGAGGAACTCGTGCACCCGGACGGGGACTCGGACAACCTCAACTGGCGGACCATGGGAGCCGATGAGGCCCAGGAGGCGCTGGAGTCCGGCGACGTGCTCGCCGTGCTGACCGTCCCGGAGACGTTCTCCGCCCACGCCGCCGGGTTGTCCACGGGCGAGGCGGCCGACGCCCAGCAGTCCACCCTGCGCGTGCAGACCAATGACGGTGCGAACATCATCATGGGCACCATCGCGAGGACCATCGGCGAGACGGCGGCCGCCACGGTGGCCGAGGGCATCGGCGAGGAGTACGTGCAGAACGTGCTGCTGGGCGTCACCGACGTCCATGACGGCATGCAGGAGGCCACGGACGGAGCCGGCCAGGTGGCCGACGGCGCCCGGGACGCACGCCACGGCGCGGACGACCTGGTGGTCGGCATCGACCAGCTCGCGGACGGTTCCGTCACCCTCAACGACGGAGCCGGTCGGCTGGCCGACGGCGCCGCCGCCGCGAGCAGTGGAAGCCAGGACCTGGCCCAGGGCACCGCCTCCGTGAACGAGGGCGCGCAGCAGCTCAGATCGGGACTGGGCCAGATGCTCTCCCAGACCGCGTCCCTGCCGGACCAGACCACCGCGCTGGCGGACGGGGCCGCCCAGGTGGCGGACGGCGTCGGGAGACTCGACGAGGGCACCACCGCCCTGTCCGCCGCCGCGGACGCGCTGGCCGACGGCACGGGGCAGTTCGCCGCCGGCCTCGACCGGGCCGTCGCCGGGGCGGGGGAACTGCAGGACGGCGCGGCCGCCCTCGCCACGGGCACCGCACAGGTGCAGGATGGTGCGGCCGGGGTGCAGGGCGGGCTGGAGGACCTGCTGGCCGGTTACGACGCCCTGACAGACGACCAGCGCAAGGCCGCTCTCGCCGAGCTGACCGCGGGCGCCGGGCAGGTCACGGCCGGGGCCGGGCAGTCGGCCGACGGGGCCTCCACGGTGCACGAGCGCCTAGGGGCCCTGGTCGGGGAGGCGTCCTCCGGCACCGGGCTGTCCGGCCTGGGCTCCAGCGCCGACCGGGTGGCAGGCGGCGCCGCCGCGGCCGGCGCCACGGTCTCCGACCTGGCCGACGGGGTGGACACCCTCGCCGACGGAGCCGACCGGGTGGCGGAGGGCGCACGGGCCCTCGCGACGGGCTCCGGCGCACTGGCCGACGGGATCGCCGGTGCGGCCTCCGGCGCGGACGCCCTGGCCGCCGGCACCTCCTCGCTGGACGAGGGCGTCGGCCGACTGGCCGCGAGCCTGCCGGCACTGGCCTCGGGAGCGGCGGACCTCGAGTCGGGCAGTACGGAATTGTCCTCCGGTCTGGCCGGCGCGGACGACGGGTCCCGCCGGCTCGCCTCCGGCCTGGGCGAGTTGTCCGACGGTTCGGGCCGGCTGTTCACGTCCCTTCAGGACGGCACGGCGACCGTGCCCAGCTACACGGACGCGGACGCCTCCCGCCTCGGCTCCGTGGCCGCCCTGCCGGTCAGTGCGGACGTCCAGCGCACGCACGAGGTCCCCTCCTACGGCTACGGGTTGGCCCCGTACTTCATGTCCCTGGCCCTCTGGGTGGGCGCCCTGGGGTACTTCCTGATGCGCCCGGCCGTGCGCACGTCTATGATCGAGGACGGCCGCCCGTTGTGGCGGGTGATGCTGCGCAGTATGGCGCTGCCGGCGCTGATGGGCGCGGTGCAGTCGCTGCTGATGGTCTCCGTGTTCACGGTGGGCCTGGACATGACCCCGGCTGATGGCTGGGGACTGGCGGGCTTCGCCCTGCTGACGTCGCTGACGTTCATGGCGATCAACCAGGCGCTCATCGCCCTCCTCGGACCGCCAGGGCGCTTCTTCGCCCTGATCCTGATCGTGCTCCAGCTCTCGGCCGCGGGCGGCACCTACCCGGTCCAGACCGCGCCGGCGTTTTTCCAGGCCCTGCACCCCTGGCTGCCGATGACCTACGCGGTCGAGTCGTTCCGCTCCCTCATCGCCGGCGGCACGATCGGCGTCGGCCACGGCATCGTGGTGATGGTGACGTGGGCGGCCGTCGCGCTGGCCCTGCTGGCGGTGGCCGTGTGGGCGAAGGCCCGCAGGCTCCGCTCGGCGGGCGACGGAGTCCAGGCCGTTCCGGCCGCGGCCTGACCCGGGACGGGGGGCCGTCACCGGAACCCGGCGAGCACCTCGCCCACCACGGCCCCCGGATCCGCGGCGTCCATGATCGCGCGCACCAGCGCG
>NZ_CALMQR010000144.1:0-6217 GCF_937871995.1 uncultured Citricoccus sp.
ATTCTTGGTCACGTACGCCACGGGCGTATCCCTGCTCCCACGCCACCGCCAGCAGGTCGGCCAGCGGCACCAGCACGTTGCGCCGCTGTTCGACGTGGCGTTTGCACACCGGCCACACCCCGGGCTCAACCAGGTCACTGCCGGGATGGTCGACCAGGGCGACAGCGACCCGGCCGCAGGGTTCCACCTCGTGGTTGCGGGTGACTTCTTCGCAGCAGGCGTGCGGGTAGACGAGGGCGTCGGTGAGGTTGCTCATGCGGCTCCTTTCAGTATGGACAATCGCCCAGCAGTTCGGGGGAATACCGAACGGCCGGATTTAGTGTTTCAGGGAAGACTCCCGGCAATAGGCGCCCACATTCATGCTCTGCGAAACGATGAAACTCACGAATGCCATATGGCAGGGCATCCCACGGATGAAATAGGCGGACGCCTTTCCCGTGCCAGGCGCAGCGAATGATCTCCCGGCCGGACGCCACGGCGAGCGCCTGGCCGTAGCCGCTCAGGTCGACCGGATCGACCACCCGAGTGAACGCGCCAATATCGGCGTCCGGGCCGGCCAGGGTCCAGGCCTTGCAGCGGCAACGCGTGGCGGTGGCGGCGCGCCAGCCATAGCCGTGGCCGAACGTCGCCTCCATGAGCGCCTTGGTCGGGCTGATGGCGGGGGCGTGGATGGTGGGGGCGGTAGGCAGCATCCCCGTGCCACAGCTGTGGGCGGGGAGGGTGTCGCAGGAGCCGGCCGGGGCGGTGGCGATGGCGTCGGCGTCACGGGGCGTCAGGTCGACGCCCGTCCCATCCGGGGTGGCTGTGGCGGTTGGTCGGCCGTCCAGCCAGGCGAGTGCTTCACCGATCGGGCTGAGTGGGGTGGCGTCCCATTGGTTAAGGGTGAGGGTCCGGCACTGGGGGCAGCGGGTGGGTTCGGTGATCATCGGTCACCAGCCGACCCGACAAGCGTTAGGCGAGAGCGAGAAGCGTCTTCCGTGATGTTCTCGTGATTTCGATCAAGCCGTCCTGATCGAGCAGGGCGAGCGCATCGTCCCAGTGGGGTCGGTCTCGCGAGGTAATCCGACGCCGGACCTCCGCACTGGCGAGCGGACCGTCCTGCAAGTGGTCGAGGATGAGTTGAGCAACACGCTCCACTGCGGGTCGCCCTTGCGGTTGCAGCCGTGTGGGCGGATGAGGGGTGTACTGCTCCAGAGAGACGGTCGCGGTGAGTTCGGCATGGCAGTTGGGGCACAGGGTTCTCATGGCCCAAAGTGTACACCCTGGCCACTGGCCAGTAAAGCCACCCCGATGTGGCCAAATGTGGCGTGTGGCCATCGGGGCGCGTCGCTGGATCCTCACGCGTACCCACGATTGCATATTTTTGTATTACAACCCTAGTCAGAGCGATTTGAGAGTTATCAACAGTCTGTGGATAACCGTCAGAGACGGAGGGGCATGTGGCCATCGCCACAAATGGCCACATGGTTGGCCACACGTCACTCACCGCTGCCACCGCCCTCAAGTAGCCGCACCAGTACGCTCTCGTGCGCCTCCCGGGTCGCCACCACGCCCGCATCCACGAGTCGGTGGATTGCATCCTCGACGAAACCGCGATCTCTCGACGTGGTCTTCCTGCGGAGGTCTCCCAACGTCATTTCACCGTTGGCGAGACGTCGAACAAGCGCCCGCCCGACCCGCTTGAGCGCCTTCTCCTCGCGCGCCTCCTCGGTGCGGTCAGCGATCCTCGCGTCCCGGTCGGCCCGGGCCTCGTCGGCCTGCCGCGCCTTCACCGTGAGCCGGGCCTGGATCTGCGTCCGGGTCCAATCGGACATGGCCATGACATGGCCGGACAGCTCCCAGTCCTCCAGGCTCATGTCAGTGCGCCCGTCAAGTACAGCCAGAGCCACCGCCACCTTCTCCCGGGAGAACAGCGCGTGACCGTCCAGCGCCTCACCTTCGCCCCGGCCGCGGGCGGCATGGGCGTCCCGGATCACTGCCACCACCTCATCCGGCACTTGAATGGTGCGGAACCCGGTAATGCTGAGGGCATGCATTCCGCCCCACATTCGGCCGGGAATAGGCCACGGCTGTGGCTCTGGGGGCGGATTGTTGGTGATTCCCGCATCGGTGGCCGGCAGCCAAATGAATCGCTGCGGGGTGCCTCCATCGGAATCATCCAGCAGGGGGCCAGCCTTGTCGGGCTGAATGCCGACCGTCATCCCGAGCCGGTAGGAATGCTCTTTGACTGGCATTCTGCGAGTCGGGTCGGCGTAGGAGAAGCCCAATTCCTCACCGGAGAAGGCGGATCGCAGCTGGGTAAGAAGGGTGGCCCCCTGCCGCCCGCCCAGCGCGGTCAGCGTGTCCACCTCGGGAACCGAAAACAGCACCGAGGTGTTGACCTGCTCCACGTCACCGGTCTTCTTGTCCCGCCGCACGTACAGGTGCGACAAGCCTTCGCCCGAGCCGACCGGGGCGCGCAGCACCGACTCGGGCAGGCTGACACAATCGGCGGCGGCGGCCTCACTGGCGCCCTTGCCGCCCCCGGAGGGAGCGACCAGGCCGCAGAACAGGTTCAGCGATCCGTGCCCGCCGATCAGGGCGGGCAGGACGACATGCGGCGGGACGGTGGCCAGTACGCGCAGCAGCACCACCCCGAGCACGGCCCAGGGTGAACACATGCGGGCGTAGGCGAACTGGCGGATATGACTGTGCACGGGTCGGGCATCCCAGAACGGGTGGCCGGCGGGGTCCTCGGTGGCTGGCAGCGGTGCCGCCACGCCGAGAATGTCGTCGAGGGTGGTTTCGGTGACCTTGCAGCCGTGGTCGAGTGCTTCGACAGCACGCGGGCCGGAGCGCCGCCCGCCGGTCACGCCTGAGCGCAGGGTGCGCCGGATCTCCAGTTCGGACAGCCCGGCCTGTCGCCCGGCCTGTTCGAGGTGGTCTCGGACGTCGGCCTCGGCCAGATGGCCGGCTTCGACCAGTTGGGCCAGGTTGAACGCGGCCCGGTTCAGGGTGTCGTTACGGGTGCCTTCGGGGGCATGGCGCACCAGTTCGGCTTCACGGGCCAGGGCGGCCAGGGCGTACGCCGAGGCGTCGCCGGGCGGCAGGAGCGGCCCGGTCGGCGCGGGTCGCTGCTGCGGGGCGTCCCACAGTTCTTCCCAGGTGGTCACGCGTCCCCGATCCGCAGCTGCTGCAGTGGCACGGTCCAGGTGGTGCGATCGTCCGCGATGACTTCGGCATATCCCCACCGGTGGTTGTAGCCCACCACCTCGGCGGCGTGCAGACGCCCGCGCCAGCACCAGAACCAGAGCTTCATGCGGCCACCGCCGGGTCCTGCTCGGTGCGCAGCACGGGCGGCACTGCCCAGCGGTAGGCGCCCTGGTAGGTGTCGGTCACGATCTGCGACGGTGGGGCCAGCACGTAGCCGCCCGCCCCCCGGTAGTCGACCCCGGGCAGCATGCCGGCGCGGTTGCCCCGACCCGACACCGGCACCCACAGGTGCCAGCCGCCCGGCCGCGGCGTCTTCACCCGGCCCAGCACGGCCGGCTGGGTGGCGAGGCCCTGCCATTGTGCCCAGGCTTCCGTGCCGTCCAGGTCGATCACATCCATGCGTGCGCCAGTAGCCAGGCCGATGTTGGCGCGGGGTTCACGCTCCCACCACGACTGGATCTGTGCCGGGTCAGTGGTGGCGGCCTTGACCCCGGTGCGGGTCATGGGCGCCTTGTCCAGTGGCTTGCCGTCCCGCCCCTTCGTCCCGCCCGGCCAGCACGGAAACACCGGGACGCCCTGGGAGGCGTACCACAGGGCGGCTCCGGGCAGGCTGCCCTGTGGCCGCTGCAGCGCCTGCAGTTCATCGATGAGCGGTTCATAGTGGGACCAGACCAACTCCCAGTCGCCGGCGTCCATGGCGGCCCGGCAGGCGATCTCGGCTTGCTCCAGTGTGATCACGGGGGTGTCCTTTCGGCGCTGATCGATCACTCCCGCCCAGCCCCCGCGAAAACAGGGCTGGGCGAGGGTCATCGGTCAGAACGGGGCCTGCGCGGTGTCGAATCCGCCACCGAACGACTGCGCGGGCGGCTGCTGCTGGAACTGCTGGGCAGGAGCCGGGGCGGCTGCCTGTTGGGGCTGGAACTGCTGCATATCCGGCCCCGGGCCGAACGACTGCGCGGGTTGGGCGGCCGGCCGGGCCACGCGGGCCTTCGCCGCGCCACGGGCCACCTTCACCTCGAACAGCTTGACCGTGCCCTTGTCGACCTTCTCGAATCCGATCAGATCGATGCGCACCACGTCGCCGGGTTCGAGGTTGGCGTACTTGACGGCCCGTTTCAGGTTGGCCAGGCCGCAGTTGAGCACCACGATCTCGCCGGTGTCATAGTCGGTGCGCTCCCCCGCCTTGTTGAATGAAGCCGCCGGGGCCATCAGGTCGATGGTGAGTTTCGGGCAGGCGTTGTCGTTGAAGTCGGTGCCGCCTTCGGGTTCGTAGTCGAGGACGGCGCCGGCGACGAACTGGCCCTGATGGTTTCCCCAGCCCACATAGCTACCTGCCGGGACGTTGACGGTTTCAAAGTTGAGGCTGTTGAGATCGGTCATGATGCTTCCTTCCTGATGGTCTCGCCGAGGTGGGCGAGCTGGTGTTTGGCTTGCTCGGTGTGGGTGTCGTCCCAGGCGCCCTTCTCTGCCGACGCCTGCCACAGCGCCAGCAGCGCCTCGCGGGTGCGGCAGTGCCGGATGGCCTGGGTAATGGCTTCGCGGGTGGGCGCTCGCAGCGGCTTGGCCGGCGCCACGGGGGGCGGGCCGTCCGCCGTGGCTGGGGAGAATGGCCCGGCGAGGTCTTTGCGTTTGCGCCAGTCGCGGACGAAAGCGGCATGGCGACAGGCTTCCCAGCCCGCCTGCAGGTCAACGGTGCGCAGTTCCACGTCGAGGGAGAACGGGCTGAGTGCGACCACCACGCCAATGTCCTGGTTGAGCCCGTCGACGCCTGACCGCGCTCCGGTTTCGTGGTTGTACAGCAGCGACCTGCTGTAGCAGGCCAGCTGCATGGCCACGGTGGCCATGCCGAACTTGAGGGTGGACGCGCCCGATTTGAGGTCGACGATGGTCGGCCCCAGCCCGGGAATGATGGCGATCCGGTCGGGCGTGCCGGCCACCGCGAACTCGTCGCACACCATCAGCTGTTCGATGTGCAGCCACTGCCAGCCGCGGGTGATGTCGGCGTACGCTTGCAGCGCCTTGTCGTAGCCAGGCGGCAACTGCCCGGGGTCGCCGCCTTCGTCGAGTTTCTGGGTGATGGCGTGCCAGGCCGTGCCGATGTTGGCTTTGGCTTTGACCGCGGCCGCGTCCAATGCCTGCTGGATCAGTTCGTCGGCGCCGCGTTTGGCGTCCCGTTCGGCTTGGCAGTCGCCGTACTTGTTGAGCGGGCTGCCGCAGGCGCACGCCTGCTCCCCGTCTGTGTTGACGGTTGCCCCGTGCGGCTGGACCAGTACGGGCACGTGCGGGGTGAGCCCGAACAGGAGATCGGCCTGCCGGGCGGCCAGGCCGACCCCGACCATGCGCTTGGCCCACTTCTCCAGTTGCGCCCGATCCTCCAGCGTGGAAACGAACGTGGTAACCCGCTGGTACGGCTTGGGGGCGCCGCCGCCGGGTGGGGTGACGTAGGGACGTGACCAGCGATCCCGGCGCACGTCCGAGAGTGGTGGGGTCCATGCGGTCATGCCGCTGTTAGAGTTGGCGTCAGCCATGGTTTTCTCCTGAGTCCAACAAAAGGAGTGGAGCCGTGGTCAGGCCCTCGATCGCGTTACCAGCGCGTTCGGGGGCCGCCTTAATTGCGGCTCGGTTGTTCAGTTCTGCAAACAGGATACCAGACGAATCACACGCCTGTAGTTTCGCGTCACGCGTAGTCACGCCAGGATTCATTACTCAACTCCCTCGGTTTCGAGATGCTCCCTTGACCCGGTGAGTAGGGCGACAAAGTCGGCCAGGGTCATATGCACCCACTGGTCAGCCGCCTGACCTTTGCCGTGCCGCTTGGACACCACAACTCCAGCCACGGCGTCATCGTTGCCGCGGGCCGTTTCGGCCTCGGCAGCCCAACCAGCCAGGTCGAGCCGGGCCGTGTTTTTCACTTCGACCACGACCCGCTCGCCCATGTGGCGCAGTCCGGACACGTCACCGCGGTCCTTACTGCCCGACAGGCGCCGGCGTTCGATCCGGTCGTCGACGTGCTCGGCCAGGTAGG
>NZ_CALMQR010000145.1:0-1428 GCF_937871995.1 uncultured Citricoccus sp.
TCTCCCTCACCACCACCGACTTATAGTTCATGGTCGCGGCCAGCAGGGCCGCGGGGGTGCGCTTGTTCGTGCCCCACTGGTACCGCACCGAGGGAGAGAACCCGCCCTTGGGGGAGGCGACCTCCCAGGCCTCCACGGCCGGATTGAACTTCACCTCGGTGGCGACCTCGAAGGTGTCGCGGACGAAGTCCTCGTAGATCTCCTGCGGAACCCAGTGCACGCCGGGGTTGACCACCACATCGCGGATGTCCACGTCCGCCGGCAGCACCGCCTCCAACGCGGCCACATTCACCGCGTAGTCTCCACCGTTCTGAACCGCCTGGCGCGCTGCGGCCAGCTTGGTGCGGACGTTGCCGGAGAGGTAGGCGACCTTCGGGGTGAGCATCCCGGACTCGGGGTCGGTGAACACATGCCCGGCCATCATCGTCTGCGCCTCGTCCGCGTCCACGCCGAGCAGCCCGGCCACCCGGTCCACGTCCACGGTGCGGGTCTCGTCCAGGCTGATCGCGATGGCGTCCTCCACCGACTCGGCCCGCTCGGGCCGGGGCCGGTACTCGATGACATCACGAGTCAACAGGGCCGCCGGCTCGGCGGTCTGTTCTTGCTCATCGAACACCTCGCACGCCCGCAGCAGGCCCAGTTTCGGGTCTCCGGCCAGGAACTCCAGGTGCGGCTGGCGCCGGTGGCTGAACTCGGGTTCGGCGGCTTCGGCGGCCCACTGGGTGGCCAGCTCGTCCGGGACGGGGACCTCGGAGCGGTCCATCTCCCCGTCCTCGGGCAGGGTGGCCCGCCACGCGGCCTCCAATTCCCGCACCTTCTGCGCCTGCTCCTGGGGCCGGGGTGTCTTCCAGATGTCCTCGGAGCGGTTGATCGGCCCGTAGCTGTCCACGTAGTCCTGCCACCCGGTGCGCAACTTCTCCCGGGCGGCCTCGGCGGCCTCCTGGCCGCGGCCCTCGGATTGGGTTCGCATGACCTGAACCGCCTGGTCGCGCAGAACCAGCAGGGCCCGGGCCTCCACGGCGCGGGCGCGGGGGACCTTGACCGGTTCCCACGCCAGTTGTGCCCCGTACCGGGCGAAGCCGCCCACGGCGGGGTCGAAGCGGACGTGCCCGACGGCGGCCTCGGCCACCGGCGGGAAGTGCAACCCCGGAGCAAGCTCAACGGGCATCGGGTCGGGGGAGTAGCCCAGCCCGGTGTCCTTGGCCGCGTCGACCACCGCGGCCAGACGCTCGGTCATCAGCGCGGTGAGGTCCCCGGCGGGTGGGTCGACGCGGTAGGACATCCCGCCCCAGGGGTCACTGGCCGCCCGCAGGGTGCCGAGCACGTTCTCGGGGTGCTCGGCGAAGTACCGGGACGCGGGCACCTGGTGGGTCTCCCCGTCCCGGTCGGGGGCTTCGATGACCGCCGGTTCGACCCAGGCGGCGACGG
>NZ_CALMQR010000146.1:0-2520 GCF_937871995.1 uncultured Citricoccus sp.
TCCCCGAGTCTGACACCGTCAACTTCGGTGTCGAGTCGTCTGATCTCGACGCGCCGGCTGGCGGCATCGATCTCGGCTACACGTCCGAGGACGGGGTTGCGTTCACGTTCGGCCGCGAGGTTGAGGACATCCTCGGCTGGCAGTCTGCCGACCCGCTGCGCAAGCTGTCCACCGCCGAGCCGCGGAGTGCCGCGTTCACGCTGCAGCAGTTGGAGCGGGGCACCTGGCTGTCGTCCATGGGTGGCACGCTCACCGAACTGTCGGCAGGGCCGCCCCCCATCTATCGGTGGGAGCCGACTGTCGGGCAGATCCCGACCGGTCGTCTCGTCATCGATTTCGAGGACGGCCCCGCCAAGTACCGGTTCGGGTTCCGGCGTGCGCAGAACACGGCCGAGACCGAATTCTCGTTGGTGCGTAACGCGGCGCTGGCGCTGTCGAACGAGTGGACGGGTGTCGCCACGAGCGACGGCAAGACTTCGTTCTTCATGGACACCAACGATGCCGCGTTCGCCCCGGGTGGCAGTGACCCGACCGTCACCACGACCGCGCTGGGCGCACTGGAGGACGGGGCGCCGTTCAGCCAGGCACTGGTCGCGTCCGGCACCGGGCCGTTCACCTGGGCCATGACTGCGGGCAGCCTGCCTGCCGGGATCGTGCTGTACGCCTCCGGCATCCTCGCGGGCACCCCGTCCGCGCCGGGCGCCTACGACTTCACCGTCACCGTGACTGGCGCGAACGGCACCGACACCCAGCAGTACACGGGCACTGTCGGGGCCTGACCCCATGACGGGCGGGCGGTGGTTGCTCCACGGTTCCTGCCGCCCGTCCATCTGATCCGAACCGTGGTGATCCGAGAGGAACCGTGGAAATGACGAAGAAGAACGAAGATCTGGACGTGGCCGAGGTCCTGGCCGGGGCTGATGCCGAACTGTCCCGTGGCGATGAGCTGCGCAAGCTGGAGGCGCAGATCCTGTCCGCGCCCAAGTCGGGTGACGACCCGTCCAAGACGGGTGTCGAGGTGACGATGATGTGCGTCATCTACAACGACCCGGAGGCGCCCGCCTCGCACTGGGTGAATCCGTCGAGGATCGCGACCCTGCGCGTGTTCGAGGCCAAGCATGGCCGCATCGATTTCGAGAACTTCGACGAGCAGATGTGGATGCTGTGGCACACGTTGGGGCGCCCGGGCGCGAACGGCGTCAAGCCGGTCGAGCCGGCCATCGGTCCCGCGGAGAATCGCGTGTTCACCGAATGGCTTGAGTCGGTGGAGTCCCCGGCCGTGAAGACGGTGACCAGGGGAAAAGCGAGCAGCTGACCGCTGTCTACAAGCTGGCGGCCACTTCCGGGATCCCGCCGTCGGATCTGATGGAGCTGGACTACCCGGAGTTGGTCGACTTGTCGGAGTTTGTGCAGCACCGGGAGCGCGATCAGGTTCTGTGGGCGAATCAACATGAGTTGATGGCCGAGATCCTCGAGGTGCTGGACGCGATTCTGAAGCGGCTGGGGGCCGGGATTCCGGTGACCATGGTCAAGGGTCTGAGCAAGCCGAAGAAGACGGAGCCGGTGAAGCGGCCACCGTGGGTGGAGAAGGCGCGTAGTGACGAGCAGGTGGTCACGCCGAGGGAGCTGTTTGCTCGCGTACGCCGCTGACAACTGGACGACGAGGATGGGGGTGAAAGATCCTTGTCTGAGTCCGTAGAGCTGGCGACAGCCTACCTGAGCGTGAGCTTGTCGACCGAGGGCCTCGGCAAGGATCTCGTCAAGCAGACCCGCGGCCTGGGTTCGGCGTTCGCCTCCCTCGGCAAGCAGTCGGGCACCTCGTTCTCGTCGGCGTTTCAGGGCTCGTCCAAGGGCGCCACCAAGCCTGCCCAGCAGGACTCCCAGGCCCTCGCCAAGGTGGTGCAGTCGTCCACGGCGAAGGTGAAGGCTGCCCGCGAGTCCGAGGCTTCTGCCGCCCGCAAGGTCGGCATCGAGGAGGCGAAGCTCGACGAGCTGCGCTCCAAGGGCAACGCCAAGGCGTCGCAGATCCTCGCGGCAGAGGATCGGGTGGCCAGCGCTCGAGCCAAGCACGCGGTTGCTACCGAGCGGGTCACTGTCTCGGTCGGCAACCTGGAGGATGCCCAACGCACACTGCGGGCCGCGACGGCCCAGTCCGAGCAGGCCGCGACCTCGTTCGGCGGCAAGCTACGTAACGCGTTCTCGGGCAACCCGTTCGCCAACGTCGCTACCGCAGCGAAGGCGGTCCCGGCGACGTTCGGCCAGATCGTGTCGTCGGCGCAGAGCATGGGCCGCTCGGTCGGTGCCTCTGCTGCGTCTGCGGGCAAGGGTATCGGGGACGCGTTCCGCAAGGTCGCCACGGGCGATGTGCGGGGCGCGTTCGAGTCGGTCAAGGGTGTCGCGTCCAATGCGGTGCAGGGCGTCGGGTCGGCGTTCGGAAAGATCATCCCCGCCGTTACGGGCGTGGTCGGCAAGGTCCGGGGCGTGTTTTCGGGGCTCGCCGGGATGCTGGGCAGGGACGGG
>NZ_CALMQR010000147.1:0-27317 GCF_937871995.1 uncultured Citricoccus sp.
GGAGGTATGTGCCTGCCAGAATGTGTCCATGAATCCCACAGCGCCCCGTGCCGGCACCTCGCGCACCGAGGTCCTCGTGGACCACCTGCGCCGGCGCATCGTCAGCGGCGAGCTGGCCGTCGGCCACAAGTTGCCCAGCGAGAACCAGCTGGTGGCCGAGCACGGAGTCAGCCGCACGGTGGTCCGCGAGGCCATGACGCGGTTGCAGGCCGAGGGCCTGGTCCACACCCGGCGCGGCAGCGGCAGCTTCGTGCTCACCCCGCCGTCAGGTGCCGGCGTGGGGGCGCAGGTGCCCCACGAGGTTCCGGCCTCGACCCTCGCCGAGCGCCTGGACCTCATCGACTACCGGGTGGCCATCGAGTCCGAGGCCGCGGCGCTGGCCGCCGCGCGCCGCAGCGGCGAGTCCGCAGACGCCGTGACCCGAGCGGAGCGGGCCTTCGCCGAGCGGGCCCGCGCAGGGATTCCCGCCCAGCCGGCAGAGCTGCTCGCCCTCGACTTCGCCTTCCACCGCTCGGTCGCCGAGGCCTCGGGCAACCCCCTGCTGCTGCAGGCCCTGGACGTCCTCGGGCCGGCCATGATCGCCATGCCACGCGCCCGCCTGGACCAGTCCGGTGAGGAGGCCGGTGCCGGCCGGCGCTCCGCCGTGGTGGCGGCCGAACACGCAGCCGTCGCGGCCGCCGTCGCTGCCGGGGACGCCCTGGGTGCCGCCGCCGCCATGCGCGGCCACCTGCGCAACTCGGCCCGCCGGTTCCTGGCGGAATCGACGGGCCGGTCCACGGACTGAGCCGGTACGGTCAGGCGGAGTCCTCCTTCACCGCCAGCACGGGCCGGTCGGCCTGGAGCAGGATCCGCTGGGCGTGCGATCCCATGATGAACTTGCCGACCTGGGTGCGCCGTCGCAGTCCGATGACGATCAGGTCCACATCGTGTTCCTGGGCCAGGTCGAGGATGGCGTCGGTCAGGTCGTCCCGGTGGGTGGGACGAAGCACCGTGGCGTTCACTCCGGCGTCCTGTGCGGCGTCGGCGACGCGCTCGATGTCAGCGTCGGAGGCCACCGACGGATCCGCCAGCACTCCCTCCCGCTGGGAATTGACGATCAGCAGCTCCACGTCCCGGAGGGTGGCCTCCTGGATGGCGGCGGCCATGGCCGCTTCGCCCACGGGGGTGGGGACGTATCCGACCAGGATGCTCATGCGTTCTCCTTCGTGTGGGTATCGGACGGGGTGCCGGACGCGGCATGGGGCGCAGGTCCGCTCCGCAGGGCCTCGTCCACCACGGCATGGTGCGTGCGGCGGTCGAGGAGGGACTTGATCAGGGGGAAGACGGCCACGGCCACGAACAGGATCACCAGGGTGGCCGAGATCGGGCGGCCCATCATGCCCAGCAGGTTGCCGTCCAGCACGAGCAGGGAGCGGCGCAGACTGGACTCGAGCAGGGCGCCGAGGACGAAGGCCAGCACCAGGGGCCCGGGCTCGAACCCGAACTTCTTCATGAGGTAGCCGACCGCGCCGAAGACGACCACGAGCAGCACGTCGAACATGGAGTTCCGGATCGTGTAGGCGCCCAGCAGGGTGATCAGGGCCGTGATGGGCGCCAGGATGGCGGCGCGCACGCGCAGGATCCGCACGAAGACGCCGATCAGGGGGATGGCCATGATCAGCAGCAGGATGTTGCCGATGTACATGGAGTTCACCACGCCCCAGAACAGGTCCGGGTGGGCGTTGATGAGCTCGGGTCCGGGCGTGACGCCCTGGATGAGCAGGGCGCCGAAGATGATGGCCATGGTGGCGTTGGCGGGGATGCCGAGCGTCAGCAGGGGGATGAAGGAGCTCGTGGCGGCCGCGTTGTTGGCGGTCTCCGGGCCGGCGACGCCCTCGACGGCACCCTTGCCGAACCGCGAGGGGTCCTTGGCGACCTTCTTCTCCACCGCATAACCGGCCAGGGACGCGATGGTCGCGCCGCCGCCGGGCAGGATGCCGAGGAAGAAGCCGAGCACCGATCCGCGCCCGATGGCCGGGGCGGAGGTCCTCAGGTCCTGGCGCGAGGGCCACACGTTCTTGACGGAGGTGGGGGCCTTGGCGGCCCGGTGGCGCTCCTCCAGGTTGTACAGGATCTCTCCGACGCCGAACAGGCCCATGGCGACGGGGACGAAGTCGATCCCGTCCGCCAGGGAGAGATTGCCGAAGGTGAAGCGCTCCGCGCCGGTGAAGGCGTCCCGGCCGACCGTGGCCAGGAGCAGTCCGACCGCGGCGGCGATGAGGGCCTTGACCTTCGGGCCGTTGCTGATGGTGGCCACCAGCAGGATGCCCAGCAGGGCCAGGGCTGCGTACTCCGGGGGGCCGAAGTCCAGGGCGAAGCCGGCCACGAGCGGCGCCAGGAACGTCAGGCCGATGATGGCCACGGTGCCGCCGACGAAGGAGCCGATGGCGGCGATGCCCAGCGCCGTGCCGGCCTTGCCCTGCTTGGCCAACTGGTAGCCGTCGAAGACGGTCACCACCGCGCTGGCCTCGCCGGGCAGCCGCAGCAGCACGGAGGTGATGGTGCCGCCGTACTGGGCGCCGTAGAAGATGCCGGCCAGCATGATGATGGCGGTGACCGGTTCGACACCGTAGGTCAGCGGCAGCAGGATGGCGATCGTGGCTGCGGGGCCGAGGCCGGGCAGCACGCCGATGAGCATGCCGATGGTGACGCCGAGCAGGCAGTAGAGCAGGTTGGTGGGTTCGAGGACGACGCCGAAGCCGTCCAGGACTGGTTGGAGGAATTCCACGGGGGTGGTCCTTCGCGGTTCGTCGGGGTCAGATCAGGTGGGGGATGGAGGTCCCCAGTGCCGCGATGAAGATGGCGTAGAACGCCGCGACGATGAGCAGGGAGTAGACGATGGTCGACCGCCAGCCCTCACCGCCCAGGAACCTCATCCACACGAGGCACAGCAACAGTGCCGGGATCTCGAAACCGATGAGGGGGATCAGCACCACCATGGCGACGAGGGTCAGGAAGCCGATGAGGGTGATCCACGAGTACCGCGTGAACTTCTCGCCCCCCTGGCCTCCGTGACGGCCGATCACGGCCTGGGCCAGCGCCAGCACCGTGACCAGCACGCTCACGGCGAGCGGCCAGGTCCCCGGGCCGGGCGAGGACGCGGTCCCGATGCCGAGCCCCACCGCGAGGACGATGCCGCCGATGCCGAGGGCCAGGACCACCAGGCTGGCCGCCAGGTTGGCGACCGGGCCGGCCTGCGGTGGGGCCTCGGCCTCCCACTGGGCGACCAGTTCCTCCGGTGTCTGCGCCTCGACCGGGTCGAGGGGGTCGGTGGTCTCGACGGGGCCGTCCAGGTGCTCGCGGGCGGGAAGGGGCATGGGCTCGATCCGATCAGTTGCCGTGGCCAGGGGAATCAGTTCCCGGTCAGGGAGATGTCGTGCTCCTCGACGAGCTCGGCGTAGCGGTCCCGCAGCGAGTTCCACTCCTCGGTGACCTCTTCGCCCGAGATCTCGTGCGGGGTCAGCAGGTTGTCCTGGTTGAAGGACTGGTAGGCCTCGGTGGCCAGGGCGGCGTCCGCGGATTCCGCCAGGCGGGTCTTGACCTCCTCGGGCAGTCCCTTCGGCGCGGCGAGTGCGCGGTACTGGGAAACCGGGATGTCGTACCCGGCCTCGGTGGCGGTCGGGGTGTCCGGCAGGAACTCGTTGCGCTCGGCCGAGAAGGTCATGATCGGGGTGACGGTGCCGGCGTCGATCTGCGGCTTGGCCTCGCCGAGCTGGATCGTCGCCACCTGGACCTGGTCGCCCATGACGGCGGTGAGTGCGGGGGAGCCCGAGTCGAAGGGAACCTCCGTGCCGTCGATGCCGGCCTCGGCGAAGAGGACGGCCTGGGCCAGCTGAGAACCGGTGCCCACGCCGGTGGTGCCGTAGGTCAGGTTCCCGGCGGCCTGGATGTCCTCGAGGTTCTCGAAGCCGGACTTCGCGGAGGCCACGAGCACGTAGTCGTCCTGGGACAGGCCCTTGATGACGTCGAGGTCGTCCAGGGTGACCGCCTCGTCCTCGGAGACCGCGAGCGGGGTGATCGTGATCAGGGAGGCGTTCAGCAGCACGAGCTCGTAGCCGTCCGCCGCCTTGCCGGACACCTCCTTGGTGGCCACCGCCCCGTTGGCCCCGGGCTGGTTCACCACGGTGACCGGCTGGTCGAGGTCCTCGGACATGCCCTCACCGACGGCGCGGGCGATCAGGTCGGTGGAACCACCCGGCGCCTGGCCCACGGTGATGTTGACGGGGCCGCTGGGGAAATCGGCTGCGTCGGCGGTGCCGCCGCCCACGTTGCCGCCGCAAGCGGTCACGGAGAGCAGCGCGGCGGCGGATGCCACGGAGAGGACTGTGCGGCGAGTGGTGAAGAACGTCATGGCCGTTCGCTCCTAGAGGTTCGGTATGTCGATGCCGTGGATCTTTGCCGGTCCGGTGGGGACTCCGGACGACCACGGGACGCGGTGTGAAGTGGCTCACGAACCGGTTGCTCCAGGAGCCTATGAAGTCCGTAGGATGCATGTCCAAGCCCCATCCTGCATGTTGTGATACTCGAAAGGCATCATGTTTACGCTCGACCAGATCCGGTGTTTCGTGTCAGTGGCAGAGGAGCTGCACTTCGGCCGGGCGGCGGAGCGCCTGCAGATGACCCAGCCGCCCCTGAGCCGGCAGATCCAGAAGCTGGAGCGCTCCCTGCAGGTCACCCTCCTGAACCGGGACCACCGCAACGTGGAGCTCACCGCCGCGGGCCGGGCCTTCCTGGCCGAGTCCCGGGAACTGCTGGCCGCCGCGGACCGGGCTCCGGCCGCGGCCCGCTCCATCGCGTCCGGCCAGGAGGGCGTCGTCCGCATCGGCTTCACGGCCGCCGCCGGGTTCGGCGTGCTGGGAGAGGTCCTGACCGCGATCTCGGAGGCCCTGCCGAGGATCACGCTCGAGCTGTCCGAACTGGTCAGCCGGCAGCAGGCCGCCGCGCTCCTGGAGGGGTCCCTGGACCTCGGGCTGGCCCGGCCCCCCTTCGATGCCGAGACCTTCGAGTCGCACCTGCTGCTGGCCGAGGACCTCGTCCTGGCCGTTCCCTCCGGTCACCCGCTGGCGGAGGTCCGGGGCGGCATCGGCGAACAGGACCTCCGGGGCATCCCGCTGATCATGCACTCGCCCCTGACGGCGCGTTACTTCTACGACCTGATCGTGCGACTGTTCCCCGTCGACCACGGGCAGGTCGTCCACACCGTGGGGCAGATCACCACGATGGTGGCCCTGGTGCGGGCCGGGCGGGGAGTGGCCTTCGTGCCCGCCAGCGCCAGGCTGCTGGGGGTCGACGGCGTCCAGTACCTCGACCTCAGCGAACGGGCGCGGGGGACCGTCCAGCTCCACCTCATCTGGAACCAGCGCAACGCCAACCCGGCCATGCAGCGGGTGCTGGAACTCCTGGACGCCGGAGGCGAGTGGTGATGCCGCCAAGGTATTGAAGGATACAAACTCGGGCTTGGACAGGAATGATGAGGCGTTCCTACGGTGGTCAGTGAACGGCCAGGTTGCCGTCCAGACCCCAGCACGGACGCTCCGCGCTGCCGACCAGGAGGATGCTCTTCGTGGCCCACTACACCCCGCTTGAACTCGCCGCCCGCCTGAAGGACGGCCTGCTGTCCTTCCCCGTCACGCCCTTCGCCCAGGACCTGTCCGTGGACGAGGCCGCCCTGCGTGAGCACGTGGCCTGGCAGTCCGGTCACGACGTCGCGGGCCTGTTCGCCGCCGGCGGCACCGGGGAGGGCTTCTCCCTGACGAACGAGGAGCACGCCCAGGTGGTGCGCGCCGCCGTCGAGTCCTCCCGCCCCGAGGTGCCGGTGCTCGGCTCCGCGGGAGGGTCCACCCGGCAGGCCATCGCCCAGGCCCGGTCCTCCGAGGAGGCCGGCGCCGAGGGGATCCTCCTGCTGCCGCCCTACCTGACCGAATGCGACCAGCAGGGCCTGCTGGAGCACGCCTCCGCCGTCATCGGCTCCACCCGGACGGCCGTCATCGTCTACAACCGCGCCAACGCCATCTACTCGGCCGAGACCGTCGCCGAGCTGGCCCGCCGCCACGAGAACTTCATCGGCTTCAAGGACGCCATCGGCGACATCGAGCACCTGTCCAAGGTCTATGCCCGCAACGGCGACCGGATGTTCTACCTCGGCGGCCTGCCGACCGCCGAGACCTACGCCCTGCCGCTGCTGCAGCTGGGCATGAGCACCTACTCCTCGGCGATGTTCAACTTCGTCCCCGAGTTCGCCCTCGAGTTCTACGCGGACGTGCGCCGCCAGGACCGGGAGGCCGTCACCGAGAAGCTCAACCGCTTCGTGCTTCCCTACCTGGACATCCGCGACCGCGGCAAGGGCTTCGGCGTCTCCATCGTCAAGGCCGGGCTGCAGGCCATCGGCCGCCAGGCCGGAATCGTCCGTCCTCCGCTGCACGACCTCTCCGAGCAGGACCGCAGCGACCTGTCCGCCCTGATCGAGAGGGCCGGGGTGCGCCCGGCCTCCCCGGCACCGGTGGCCTGAACCCCTCCTGACCGACCCGAAGGAGCAACCATGACCTTGACCCAGACCGCACTGACCGGCCACTCGATCGTCGCCGGCGCATCGCTGCCGGGGAACGGCGGCACCGCCCACGGCCACGACCCGGCCACCAATGAGCGGCTCGAGCCGGCGTACTCGCTCATCGACAACGAGCAGCTGGCCCGCGCCACCGCCGCCGCCGAGGAGGCCTTCGCCTCCTTCAGCACCCTCGACCCGGGGACCCACGCGGACTTCCTCGACCGGATCGCCGAGAACATCGAGGCCGTCCGGGACGAGCTCGTGGCCCGCGCCATGGCCGAGACCGGGCTGCCCGAGGCCCGGTTGAGGGGGGAGACCGGCCGCACCACCGGCCAGCTCCGGCTCTTCGCCCGCGTCGTCCGCCAGGGCGACCACCACGGGGTCCGCATCGATCCGGCCCAGCCGGACCGCACGCCCGTGCCGCGTGCGGACATCCGCCAGCGCAAGGTCCCCCTGGGGCCGGTGGGCGTCTTCGGCGCCAGCAACTTCCCGCTGGCGTTCTCCACCGCCGGGGGTGACACCGCCTCGGCCCTGGCCGCGGGCTGCCCCGTGGTCTTCAAGGCCCACAACGCCCACCCCGGCACCGGGGAGATCGTCGGCCGGGCCATCACCGAGGCCGTGCGGGACCTCGGGCTGCACCCGGGGGTCTTCTCCCTCATCTACGGGCCGGGCTCCTCGGTGGGCCAGGCGCTCGCCGCGGACCCGCGGATCAAGGCCATCGGCTTCACCGGTTCCCGCGCCGGTGGCACCGCGCTGATGGCCACCGCCGCCGCCCGTCCGGAGCCGATCCCGGTGTACGCCGAGATGAGCTCGATCAACCCGGTCTACTTCTTCGCCGGGGCGCTCGCCGGCAGCCAGCAGGACCTGGACTCGTTGGCCGCCGCCTTCGTGACCTCCCTGACCGGATCCTCCGGCCAGTTGTGCACCGCTCCGGGGCTCGTCTTCGTCCCCGCCGGCGAGGACGGCGACCGCTTCAGTGCCGCGGTGTCCCGCGCCGTGGCCGAGAAGGACGGACAGACCATGCTCACCGCCGGGATCGCGAAGTCCTGGACCGACGGCGTCGCGCACCTCTCTGCCCAGCAGGGCGTGGCCGCGGTGGGCCAGGGCCGGGACGGGGCCACCGAGAACGCCCCGGCCCCGGTGGTCTACGGCACCGACGTGGACACCTTCCGGTCCAACGAGGTGCTCCACGAGGAGATCTTCGGGGCGGCCTCCCTGTTCATCCGCTACTCCTCCCTGGACGAACTGGTCGCGGCCACCCGCGCGCTGGAGGGCCAGCTGACGGCCACCCTGCACCTGACCGAGGCCGACCACGCCGCGGCGGCTCCGCTCATCCCGGAACTGGAGCGCAAGGTCGGACGCATCCTCGTCAACGGCTGGCCCACCGGCGTCGAGGTCGGGCACGCCATGGTCCACGGCGGCCCGTTCCCGGCCACCTCGGACTCGCGCACGACGTCGGTCGGCACCCTGGCGATCGAGCGTTTCCTCCGTCCGCTGGCGTACCAGGACCTGCCCGAGGCGCTGCTGCCGGCGCCGGTGCGCGACGCCAACCCGTGGCACCTGAACCGCCGGGTCGACGGCGAGATCACGCTCGAGACCGGTGGTGAGCGATGACCGGCCAGCCCACGATCGCCGGCGTCGAGGTCGTGCCCGTGGCGGGGCACGACTCGATGCTGCTGAACCTCTCCGGGGCCCACGGGCCGTTCTTCACCCGCAACATCGTCATCATCACCGACTCCGAGGGCCGCACGGGCCTGGGTGAGGTGCCCGGCGGGGAGAGGATCCGCGGCACGGTCGAGGAGGCGGGGCTCCGGATCACCGGCCAGCCGGTGGCCCGGTACCGCAGCCTGCTGCGGGGGATCGCCACGGCCTTCGCCGACCGGGACGCCGGCGGGCGCGGTCTGCAGACCTTCGACCTGCGCACCACCGTCCACGCCGTCACCGCGATCGAGTCGGCGCTGCTGGACCTGCACGGACAGTTCCTCGGCGTGCCCGTGGCCGAACTGCTGGGCGACGGCCAGCAGCGGGAGTCCGTGCCGATGCTGGGCTACCTGTTCTACATCGGCGATCCGGACGGCACCGACCTGCCCTACCTGCGGGAACCGCACGGTGCGGACGACTGGGAGCGGATCCGCCGGGAGGAGGCCATGACCCCGGACGCCGTGGTGCGCCTGGCCGAGGCGGCCCAGGCCCGTTACGGGTTCCAGGACTTCAAGCTCAAGGGCGGCGTCCAGTCCGGCGACCTCGAGGTGGACGCGGTGACGGCCCTCAAGGAACGCTTCCCGGACGCGCGCATCACGCTGGACCCCAATGGCGGCTGGCTGCTCCAGGACGCGATCCGGCTCGGCCGGCGCATGCAGGGCGTCGTGGCCTATGCCGAGGACCCCTGCGGTGCCGAGGGCGGGTTCTCCGGCCGCGAGGTGATGGCCGAGTTCCGCCGCGCCACGGGCCTGCAGACCGCCACCAACATGATCGCCACCGACTGGCGGCAGATGGCCCACGCCATCCGCACCAATGCCGTGGACATCCCGCTGGCCGACCCGCACTTCTGGACCATGGCCGGGTCCGTCCGCGTGGCGCAGTTGTGCCACGAGTTCGGCCTGACCTGGGGGTCGCACTCGAACAACCACTTCGACATCTCCCTGGCCATGTTCACCCACGTCGGCGCCGCCGCACCGGGGGAGATCACCGCCCTGGACACCCACTGGATCTGGCAGGACGGCCAGGGTCTCACCACCGATCCGCTGCGGATCTCCGACGGCGAGGTCCGCGTGCCGGACGCGCCGGGCCTGGGCATCGAACTGGACCGCGAACGCCTGGCCGAGGCGCACCGGCTGTACCTCGAGCACGGCCTGGGCGCCCGTGACGACGCCGTGTCCATGCAGTACCTGATCCCGGGGTGGGAGTTCGACGCCAAGCGACCCTGCCTCGTCCGCTAGCGCGGACCGGGAACCCGCCGCCCGTGGAAGGAGTGCTCCTCGGCTTCAGCATCGTCCTGGTCATCACCGGGATCGGGCTGCTGGCCGCCGCGCTGCTTCCACGGGCCACCACGGCTCTCATCCAGCAGGGCCTCACCCCGGCCATCTACTACGTCACCAACCCGCTGCTCATGGTGGTGCTGGTGGCGGAGATCGACCTCGGGGCGTTGGTGGGCGTCTATGCCCCCGTCGCCCTCGTCACGGCGGTCGTCGCCGGTGGCTGCTACGCGCTCGGCAGCAGACTGGTGCTCCGGCGCACCGCCGGCCAGACCGCCGTCGGCGCCATGGCCTCGTCCTACGTCAACGCCGGGAACATCGGCCTGCCCATCGCGATCTACGCGGTGGGCGGTTCCGCGCCCGCCGTGTCCGTGCTGGTGACCCAGCTGCTGCTCATCGCCCCGGTCTACCTCACCGTCTTCGGCTGGTGCTCCCGACAGGCCGGATCCTCCCAGCCCCGCCTGGGGAGGACGGTGCTGAGATCCGTGGCCAACCCGGTCACCGTCGCCACCGCCGCCGGTGCCGTCCTGGCACTCGTGGACTGGGTCCCTCCCGAGGTCATCTGGACACCGATGGACATGCTCGGCCGGGCCTCCATCCCCCTGCTGCTGTTCGTGTTCGGCCTCTCGCTGGCCTCACAGCGTCCGTTCCGGGACCGGGTGCTGGTCCCGGACATCGCGTGGGGGTCCTTCGTCAAGCTGATCCTGATGCCGGTCGCGGCCTGGCTCCTGGGTCACCACGCCTGGGGGCTGCAGGGCATGGAACTGTTCGGCGTCGTGGCCATGGCCGCGCTGCCGACCGCCCAGAACGTCTTCCTGTTCTCCAGCCAGTTCAGGCTGCCCAACCTGCTGGTGCGGGACATCGTCTTCACCTCCGCGGTGCTGTCCCTGCCGGTGATCCTGGCGGTGGCGCTCCTGCTGGGGCCCTGAACGCCCCGTCGGGGCACGCGGGCCTGGCCCCCTCGGTGGTCCCCGGCGCCGGCTGACTCGACGGACGGTGCGGTCCGCGGCGGGTCCGAGGTCTGCACTAGGCTGGAAAGCGTGACTCAGCAGATCGAGATCGGCCGCGGCAAGCGGGGACGTCAGGCATTCGCACTGGATGACATCGCGGTGGTGCCCACGCGGCGCACCAGGGACCCCGAGGACGTCTCCATCGGGTGGCAGATCGACGCGTTCACCTTCGAGATGCCGGTCATCGGCGCCCCCATGGACTCCGTGATGAGCCCGGACACCGCGATCGCCCTGGGCAAGCTCGGCGGCATGGGCGTGCTGAACCTCGAGGGGCTGTGGACCCGGTACGAGGACCCCACCCCGGTGATCGAGGAGATCGCCGCGTTCGAGCCGACCAACTACTCGCCGTCCAACACCCGGCGCCTGCAGGAGATCTACTCCCAGCCCATCCAGCCCGAGCTCATCACCGAGCGGCTGGCCCAGATCCGTGAGGCCGGTGTGGTGGTGGCCGGGTCCCTGACCCCGCAGCACACCCAGGAGTACTACGAGACCGTGCTGGCCGCCGGCGTGGACATGTTCGTCATCCGCGGCACCACGGTGTCCGCCGAGCACGTCTCCCAGAACCGCGAGCCGTTGGACCTGAAGAAGTTCATCTACGAGCTCGACGTCCCCGTGATCGTGGGCGGCGCGGCCGGGTACACCCCGGCCCTGCACCTGATGCGCACCGGTGCCGCCGGCGTGCTCGTCGGCTTCGGCGGCGGCGCCTCCTCCACCACCCGGCGGGCCATGGGCATCCGGGTGCCGATGGCCACCGCGATCTCGGACATCGCCGAGGCACGGCGGGACTACATGGACGAGTCCGGCGGCCGCTACGTGCACGTGATCGCCGACGGCGGCGTGGGCACCTCCGGGGACATCGTCAAGGCCCTGGCCGTGGGCGCCGACGCCGTGATGCTCGGCGCCGCCCTGGCCCGCGCCACCGAGGCCCCCGGCCGCGGCTGGCACTGGGGCGGGGAGGCCGCCCATGCGGACATGCCCCGCGGGGACCGCACCGAGGTCGGCACCGTCGGCACCCTGCAGGAGGTGCTCTGGGGCCCGAGCCACCATACCAACGGCACCTCCAACCTGATGGGTGCCCTGAAGCGCGCCATGGCCACCTCCGGCTACTCGGACGTCAAGGAGTTCCAGAAGGTCGAGGTCCTCGTGGCCCCGACCCGCGAGATCTGAGCCAGCATGCCGAGGACGGTGGAGCCGGCAGGGGCCCTGGGGCCGAAGTCCCGGTCGCGGGCGCTCTCCGTCCTGGCGGCCACCACTCCCGAGCACCCGCTGGACGTGCTCGTCATCGGCGGGGGAGTGGTCGGCGCCGGCACCGCGGTGGACGCGGCCACCCGGGGGCTGTCCACCGGTCTGGTCGAGGCCACCGACTACGCCTGGGGCACCTCCTCACGCTCCTCGAAGCTGGTGCACGGCGGGCTGCGCTACCTCGAGATGCTGGACTTCCCCCTCGTCCACGAGGCCCTGCGCGAGCGGGGCCGGCTGGTCGAGGACATCGCCCCGCACCTGGTCCGGCCCGTGCCCTTCCTCTACCCCCTGGCCAAGGCCTGGGAACGGCCCTACGTGGGGGCCGGCCTCGCGCTCTATGACGGCATGGCCGCCGGGCGGACCGGACACCTGCCGGTCCACCGGCACCTGGGCCGTGCGGCCGTGTCCCGGATCGCGCCCGGGCTGCGGCCCGAGAGCCACGCCGGGGCGATCCGCTACTACGACGCCCAGGTGGACGACGCCAGGCTGGTGATCGAGCTGGTGCGCACCGCCGCCACGCACGGCGCCCACTGCGCCTCCCGCGTCCAGGTGACGGCCTACCTCGGCGTCGGAACCGGCACCGGCACCGGACCCTCGGCCGGCGGCGTCCCCGGCATCACCGGGGTCGAGGTCCTGGACCGGGAGACGGGCCAGCGCCACACCGTCCACGCCCGCCGCGTCATCACCGCCACCGGCGTCTGGACCGGGCAGATCCCCGTGCGCGGCCCGGACGGCACCGAGCACCCCCTCACCGAGGGCATGCCGCGGGTCACCGCCGCCAAGGGCATCCACCTGGTGGTGCCCAGGGACCGGTTCACGTCCACCTCCGGGCTGATCCTGCGCACGGAGAGATCGGTGCTGTTCGTCATCCCCTGGGACCGGCACTGGATCATCGGCACCACGGACACGCCCTGGGACCTCGGCCCGGACCAGCCGGCGGCCACGAGCCAGGACATCGACTACCTGCTGGACACGGCCAACGCGGTGCTGGCCGAGCCGCTGAGCCGGGCCGACGTCGTCGGGGTCTTCGCCGGGCTGCGGCCCCTGGTGACGCCGGCCGGGGAGGCCGAGCCGATCGGGGAGCCCCCGGCCGAGGAATCCGGGACGGCGACCACGAAGATCTCCCGCGAGCACGTGGTGGCCACCCCGCTGCCCGGGCTGACCGTGGTGGCCGGCGGCAAGCTCACCACCTACCGCACCATGGCCGCCGACGCCGTGGACACCGCCGTCGCCACCCCCGGGGCGCCGGGCACCGGGCCGCTGACCGGACAGGACGTCACCGGCTCGGGGCAGGGCATCCCCGAGTCCTGCACCGCCGGCCTGCCGCTGCTGGGGGCCCAGGGCTGGGTGCCCACGTGGAACCGGCGGACGCTGCTGGCCACGGACTCCGGGCTGCACCCCGCCGTGGTGGAGTCGCTGCTGCACCGCTACGGTTCGGGCGCGCCGGAGGTGATCGCGCTGGCCGTGGCGGATCCGGAGCTGGCCGCCGAGCTGCCGGGGCTGCCCGGCCACCTCGTCGCCGAGGTGGTGCACGCGGTCACGCACGAGGGCGCTCGCTCGGTCCAGGACGTGCTGGCCCGGCGGATCCGGGCGGTGTTCGAGGTGGACGACGGCGGTGCCGCCGCCGCCGGCCCGGTCGCCACGCTGGCGGCCCCGCTGCTCGGCTGGGACGCCGAGCGGGCCACCGCCGAGGCCGACCGCTACCGGCACTGGGTCCGGGCCCAGCTGGCCACGCAGGACGCGGCCACGGACGAGGCGGCCCACGCGCTGCTGGTCGAGGCGGCCCGCGGCTCCGTGCGCGACCCGGGCCGGGGCGGGCTGCCGAGCACCTCGAGTTCTACGGAGGGTAGAGAAACCGCGTAGTCTTGACGGGTGCTGAAGACCGCCCTGAGACCCATCTGGATCGCCGGACTGATCCTGGCGCTCGTGGTGTCCGGTGTCTTCGTGCTCCTCGGCAAGTGGCAGATGGACAACGCCGCCTCCGCGCCGCCGCCGCTGACGCAGACCGAGACGCCCGTGCCCCTGACCGCGCACTTCCGGCCCGGTGCCGCCATGTTCGGCACGGAGGCCGACCAGGTGGTGACCATGACCGGCCGGTTCGTCCCCGGCACGGACGTGTTCGTGCACCCGCGGCTGCTGGGCGAGCGAGAGGGCTACTGGGCCGTCACCGCCTTCGCCGTGGACGGCGCCCCGGCCGGCGAGGTCATCCCCGTGGTGCGCGGCTGGACCGAGGACCCCGCTCGGACGGACCCCGCTCCCGAGGGGAAGCTGTCCGTCAAGGGACGCCTGCTGCCCGCCGAGGGACCGCAGCCGCAGGGGATGGAACGGACCGGGCACGGCTACGTGCTGGCCAACCTGTCCTCGGCCGAGCTGATCAACCTGTGGGACATGCCCTCTTACGCCGGGTTCGTGGTGGCTTCCGACGTGCTCGCCGGCGGCTCCGGCGACGACCCCGCCGAGCCTGGTGCCGGTGCGGACGCCGACGGCCGGGAGGTCGGCGCGAGGGCGGCCGGCGGCGAGCTGGAACCCGTGACCGTGGGGCCGCAGCCGCAGGAGACCACCTACAACTGGATGAACATCTTCTACGCCATCGAGTGGGTGGTGTTCGCCGGTTTCGCGCTGTACCTGTGGTGGCGCTTCCTCCGCGACGACGTGAACCGCGAACGCGAGGAGGAGGCACTCGACCGCCGGTGGGCCGAGGAATGGCGCGCCCGCGAGCTCGAGCGCCGCCGTGCCGAGGCCCGCGAGGCCAAGCGCCGGGCCACCGAGGAGTACGAGCGCTTCCACGGGGTCTCAGCCTCCCCGACGCAATCCCCGCCATCCCCGCAATCCCAGGAGAAGCCGTGACCAGACCGGACCAGAAGCCCCCGGTGGACCCGAACACCCTGCCCGACCCCGAGGACATCACCGAGGCGGACCTGCCGGCGCCGCCGCCGCGTCCGGGCCGGGAGGCCCCACGCCGCTTCGCCGGCACGCACCAGCAGATCCGCTCCGCCCTGACCATGTACAAGGTCTGCGCGTGGATCACGGGCATCATGCTGCTGCTGCTCGTGGTCGAGATGATCTTCAAGTACGGCTTCGGCACGGAGCTCTACGCCGGCGGCACCACGATCGACGGCAGCCCCAACTCGCTCTCGTTCCAGCCCGAGGACTCCGTCACCGGCGGATTCAACATCTCGATCGCCGTGCTGATCGCCCACGGCTGGCTGTACGTGGTCTACCTCGTGGCCGCCTTCCGGCTGTGGTCGCTCATGCGCTGGCACGGGATGCGGCTGCTGCTGATCGCCGGTGGCGGCGTGGTGCCGTTCCTGTCCTTCATCGTGGAGCGGCGGGTGCACCGGGAGACCCTCGAGGAGCTCGCCGCCCATCCCGAGGCCGTCCGACGGTACTGACCTGACACCGCTGCGCCCCGGGGCCCACACCGGGCCCGAGCCAGCGCATGCACGACGCCCGGCGGGGAGCTCCCCGCCGGGCGTCGTGCGTGCAGGGCGCCGGCCCAGGGGACCCGGGCCGGTCGGACGGGACTATCCGAGGGCCCGCGCGGGGGCGGGGACGGGGGCGGCTGCCGCGCCGGTCCCGGGGATCTCCGTGCCGCGCAGGGAGACCCCGGCCGTCTCGCGCATGAACCGCACGGCGATGAGCCCGATGACGCAGGCACCCATCATGTAGTACGCCGGGACCAGCGGGTTGCCGGTGGTGGCGATGAGGGCCTCGTTGGCGATCGGGGCGGTGCCCCCGAAGACGGCGGTGGCGACGTTGTAGGTGATGGCGAAACCGGCGAAGCGCACCTGGGTGGGGAACATGGCCGGGAAGGTGGCCGAGATGGTGGCCAGCTGGGGGATGAAGAGCAGGCCCAGCACGGCGAAGCCCAGCAGCGCCCACCAGAAGCCGTTGGCCATGAGCGTGTACATCGGAATGGCCAGCACGAACAGGCCGATCAGCGAGCCGTACCACATCGGCTTCCGGCCGACGCGGTCCGAGAGGGCCCCGGCGAAGGGCACGACCAGCATCATGGCGAACTGCGCCACGAACATGATGGTCAGCACCGTCTGGGCGTCCATGCCGGTCTGGCCCTCCAGGTAGGTCGGCATGTAGCTCAGCAGCGTGTAGTGCACCACGTTGAGGGCCACGACCAGGCCGGCCATCGTGAGCATGGGGCGCCAGTACCGGCTGACCAGGTCCTTGAGCGCCGTCCCGGTGGAGGACTCGGCCTGGCCCGCCTCCTCGAGCTCCAGGAACACCGGTGAGTCCGCCAGCTTGGAGCGCAGGTACAGGCCGATCAGGCCCATCGGCCCGGCGAGCAGGAACGGGATCCGCCAGCCCCAGTCCGCCATGGCCTCCTCGCCGATGGCCATGCCGGACAGCAGGACCACCAGCGAGCCGAGCGCGAAGCCCCCGAGGGTGCCGAACTCCAGGAAGCTGCCGAAGAAGCCCCGCTTCCGGTCCGGGGAGTACTCGGCCATGAACGTCGCCGCTCCGCCGTACTCGCCACCGGTGGAGAAGCCCTGGATCATGCGCAGCACGACCAGCAGGACCGGCGCGGCGAGGCCGATGGTCGCGTAGGTGGGCAGCAGGCCGATGCAGAAGGTCGCCCCGGCCATCAGGATGATCGTCAGCGCCAGGATCCTCTTCCGACCGAGCCGGTCACCGAGCGGCCCCCAGAACAGCCCGCCCAGCGGCCGGACGAGGAAGGACAGGGCGAACGTGCTCAGGGCGAGCAGCGTGCCGGCCTCCCCGGGGAAGAAGTTCTGCGTCAGGTAGACGACCGAGACGGCATACACGCCGTAGTCGAACCATTCGGTGGCGTTGCCGAGCGCCGAGGCCGCGACGGCGCGGTGGACCGTCCGGGCGTCCGGGGCCGCGGGGCCGGCCGCGGCCGGTGACGGGTCCGCACCGCCCTCCGGGCGGCCGGGGGTGTGCTGTGTCTGGTCGAGGTGTGTCATGACAGCCTTCAGGGGGAGGGGTGGCGCCCTGGAGGGCGCCCGGGTGCGGGTGATGAGGGGACATGCGGGAATCGGCGACGGTCCGTGCGAGGCGCCGTCAGGGGGAGAGCATGCGCAGGGCGGTCAGCACGTAGGCACGCGCCGCGAGTTCCAGTTCCTCGACGGCCACGGACTCGTCGACCTGGTGCGCCTGGTCGTTCAGCCCACCGGGACCCATGACCACGGTGGGAACGCCGAGGTCCTGGGCCACGAAGCCGCCGTCGCAGGCCGCGGACCACCCGCCGATGGAGTCGGGGCCGCCCACGGTCCGGACCGCTCCGTGCACCGCCTCCACGAGCGGGTGCTCCCGGGGAGTGCGGAACCCCGGCATGGACATGGTGACGGTGCCGTTCAGGGAGATCCCGTCACCGGTGATGCCGGCCCGGTCGGCGGCGGCGAGCAGGCCGGACAGGATGGCCTCGGGCTCCTCACCGGGCATCAGCCGCCGATCGAGCCAGAGGTGGCACTGCGCGGCGACCATCGAGGTGGCCCGGCCGCCGTCGATCCGGCCGATGTTCCAGGTCGCCGAGCCCAGCAACGGGTCGGGAGTGCGGGCGTGGGCCTCGTGGTCCTCGCGGACCAGGGCGAGCAGGCGGGACGCGGCGTCGATGGCGTTGCGGCCGTCCTCGGGGCGCCCGGAGTGGGCGGACACACCGGTGACGGTCACCTCGAGATAGGCGTCCCCGCGGCACGCGATGACTGTCTGCAGGTCGGTGGGCTCGGCCACGACGCACCCGGCGAAGGTCCGGCCGAGGCCACGCGTAGTGAGGTGGCGGATGCCCAGGCCCAGGTCCTCCTCGTCCACGGTGCAGGCCAGGCGCACCGGCCCCGTCAGCGGCGCCCCGGCGCGGCGCAGGGCGTCCATGGCCACGAGCACGGCCGCCAGGCCGCCCTTCATGTCGGTGGCTCCCCGGCCGAAGACCCGGCCGCCGTCCACGACGGACCGGAACGGCTCACGGGACCACCCGGGTCCTGCCGGCACCACGTCGGAATGGCCCAGGAACAACAGTCCGGGTCCCTCGCCCACGGCCCCGCCGGGGGCCAGCTCCACGTCCACGTTCGGTCGTTGCGGTGCCGCGTCGTCCGTGCGCACCGCCAGCCCGCGAGCGAGCCCGGCCGTCGCCAGCACGCGGGCCGTCTCCAGCTCGGTGCTGCCGGGGTTCTCCCCGCCGGCGTCGATCAGGGCACGCGTCAGGTCCACCAGTCCATCGAGGTCGAGAAGGTCCAGGACCGCGCGCTCACGCGGGGTACAGGCCAGCTGGTCCATGGTCACGGGATCACTTCCTGACCAGCTGCCGGGGGAAGGAGGTGAAGGTCTCCACTCCCGTGCCCGTGACGCGGATCGACTCGGACACCTCGTAGCCGTAGCCGGTCATCCACATCCCGCAGATCAGGTGGAACGTCATGTTCTCGGCCAGCACGTTCTCGTCTTCGGAGCGGATGCTCACGGTGCGCTCGCCCCAGTCCGGGGGATAACCGATGCCGATGGAGTACCCCAGCCGGCTCGGCTTCTCCAGCCCGTACTGGGCCAGCGTCAGGTTCCACGCGCGGGACATCTCCCTCACCGGGACGCCCGCGGCGGTGACGTCGAGCACGGCCTGCAGACCGGCGGCGACCGCCTCCTCCAGCAGGAGCAGCTCGCTCGGGGGAGTGCCGAGCATCACCGTGCGCGCCAGGGGCACGTGATAGCGCCGGTGCGCTCCGGCCAGCTCCACCACGACCGCGTCCCCCTCACCCAGGACGCGGTCCGACCAGGTCAGGTGGGGGGTGTCCGCGGACCGGCCGGTGGGCAGCATGGGGACGATGGCCGGGAAGTCACCCCAGGCCTCCCCGTCGCCCTCCGCCTGGGCGGCGGCGATCCTGGACGCCACGAGGTGCTGGGCGGCCCCGGGCTCGATCGCGTCGATGGCCGCCCGCATGGCGGCGGTCGTGACGCGCGCCGCGGTGCGCATGTACTGGATCTCGGCCTCGGACTTGACCGCCCGTACCCAGTTGACCAGTTCGAAGCTGTCCACGAGGGTCCACTCGGGCAGCGCGTTGACCAGGGCGCGGTAGGCCTTCGGTGCGAAGAAGTGGGCGTCCATCTCCAGGCCGATGCAGCCGGTCGCGGCCGGTGCGACCAGTCCCCGCCGTCGCAGGGCGACGGCCACCCAGTCGAAGGGGTGGACGTGGGGCTGGTGGACGTACTGCTCCGGGTAGCCGATGATCTGGTCCTCCGGCAGCCAGGAGGTGCGGAACGCGCCCTGGGCGTCCATCTCCCGCAGGAACAGCAGCATCTCGCCCTGCGCGGGGACGAAGAGCATCTGCGGGGTGTAGAAGGACCAGGCGTCGTAACCGCTCAGGTAGAAGATGTTCGCGGGATCGGTCACCACCAGCGCGCTGAGGCCCTGACGGGCCATCCGCTCGCGCACCGCCGCCAACCGCTGGCCGTACTCGGCGGCGGAGAACATCGGCACGCGCACGTCGGGGTCTGCGGGCGGCGCGGTCACGGGCGGCGCGGTCGCGGGCGGCGCGGTCGCGGGCGGCGCGGTCACGGACGGTGCGGTCGCGGGCGGCGCGGCCAGGGACGGCAGGGAGACGGGCGGGGCGGTGGCACCGGTGTCCGGGGACAGGACGCGGTGCAGACGAGTGTTGAGCACGTCATACTTTCTAGGATCCGGCGGGCCGTTTGTCTGCAGGGACGGCTACTCGACCACCACCCGTCCTCGGCGGACCGGGGACGCCGCGGCGGCCCCGGAGGGCCCGCGGGCCACCGTCGACCCCGGCCGTTCGGTCCCGGAGGCCGTCGCGGCACACTCGGTCACCACTCGGATCGGCCCGTCCCCGGGAGCCGGGCCTCGCCCGGCCAGGCCGCGGGGCCTCCACCGGCCGCGGGCCCTCAGGCGGCCGGTGCCGGCTGGCGGCGGGCCCTCAGGCGGCCGCGTGCCCTCAGGCGGACGGGGCGGGCTGGCGGCGGACCAGGGCGACGACGCCGGCCAGGGACGCCAGCACCACGGCACCGAGCAGCGCTGAGAGCCCGGCGTAGTCGATCCAGCCCATCACGAGCCCGGCCAGCACGGAGCCGACCGCGGCCGCCAGGGACATCGCCGCGTCCGAGAAGCCCTGGGCCGGTACCCGCTCCTGCGGGGCCAGGGCCGCCACCAGCAGGGTGGAGCCGGCCACAGTCGTCGCGGACCAGCCGAGCCCCAGGAGCACGAGCCCCGTCACCACGGCCCAGTGCTCACCGGGCAGGAAGCCGGTGAAGGCGGTGGCGGCCAGCAGGGTGGCGAGTCCGGCGGACACGATCCGCGCCGGGCCGAACCGGTCCGCCAGCACGCCCATCAGCGGGGACAGGGCGTACATCCCGGCCACGTGCAGGGAGATGGTGAAGCCGATCAGCACCACGGTGTCCGGGTGCTGGCCCAGTTCGCTGCTGGCCACTCCCGCCTGGTGCTGCAGGTGCAGGGGCGTCATGGACATCAGCCCCACCATCACCGCGTGCGCCGCGATGACCGAGACCAGCGCGGCCAGCGCGGAGGGATGGCGGCGGATGGCGTGCCAGCCGGCGGTCCAGCGGTTGCCCGGGACCGTGCGCGCCACCACCGGTACCGGCTCCACGACGGTCTCCACGCCTCCCGTCCCGGTCCCGGGCCCGACCGGACGGCGGGACGCGTCCGGGTCCGGACCCTCGGGGACGCCCTCCAGCTCGCGGCGCAGCAGCAGCGGATCCGGGCGCAGCCCCAGCAGGATGATCAGCCAGCCGACCAGCATGCCGGCACCGGAGATGAGGAACGGCCCGGCATGGGCGGGGATCCCCAGCCACCCGGACAGCACCGCGCCGGGGCCCACCATGTTCGGGCCGAGGACGGCTCCCACGGTCACCGCCCACACCACGAGGGACAGGTCGCGCCCGCGGTGCCGGGGCTCAGCCAGGTCGGTCACGGCGAACCGGGCCTGCAGGTTCACGGCCGCCCCGAAACCCACCAGGAACGCGCCGAGCAGCAGGACCGGGAACGCCCGGGCGAGCACCGCCGTGACCATGAGGGCCTGGCCGACCAGGCCCGCGGCCAGTCCCGCGCCGAGGGCCACCCGCCGGCCACGGGACAGGGCGAGCTGGGCCAGCGGGATGGACACCACCGCGGATCCGAGCGTCATCCCCGTGTTGACCAGCCCGGCGGTGGCCTCGGCCCCGGACAGGTCCACGGCGAGGATCGATCCCAGGGACAGCGTGGCCCCGTTGCCCAGGCCGGAGAACACCTGCGCGGTGCCCAGCACGGCCACGGTGTGGCGCTGGGCCTCGCGGGCCCGCGGGTTCAGGGGTACGACGTCGGTCCCCGCGTTCTCGTTCACGGCACCACGATAGATGGGGGCGGTCCCGCGCTGGACTATCCTTGACGGGTGACTTCCACCCAGGCTGACAACCCGCAGATCGCCGCCGACTTCCCGACCGTCCTCGTGGTCGACAACGGTGCCCAGTACGCCCAGCTGATCGCCCGCCGGGTCCGCGAGGCCAACGTGTACTCCGAGGTCGTCCCGCACACCCTGGCCACCGAGGAGATCCTCGCGCGCAAGCCGGCCGCCCTCATCCTCTCCGGCGGGCCCTCCTCGGTGTACGCCGCGGGCGCTCCCCGGCTCGACCCCGAGCTGCTCGAGGCCGGGGTGCCCGTGCTCGGCCTGTGCTACGGCTTCCAGGCGATCGCCCAGGCGCTGGGCGGGAAGGTCGCCCACACCGAGACCCGCGAGTACGGCTCCACCCGGCTCGAGGCCATCAGCCCCACCTCCGAGCTGCTCGAGGGCCAGGACGTGGACCAGGTGGTGTGGATGAGCCACTCCGACGCCGTGTCCGAGGCCCCTCCCGGGTTCGCCGTGACCGCGCGCACCCCCGGTGCCCCGGTGGCCGCGTTCGAGAGCCCGGAGAAGCGGATCTACGGGGTGCAGTGGCACCCGGAGGTCGGCCACACCGAGCGCGGCCAGGACGTCCTGGAGAACTTCCTGCGCCGCGGCGCCGGGCTGGAGCAGTCCTGGACCACCTCGAACGTGATCGAGGAGCAGGTCGAGCTGATCCGCGAGCAGATCGGTGACTACCGCGCCATCTGCGGCCTGTCCGGCGGCGTCGACTCCGCCGTGGCCGCCGCCCTCGTGCAGCGGGCCGTCGGGGACCAGCTCACCTGCGTCTACGTCAACCACGGCCTGATGCGCCAGGACGAGTCCGAGGAGATCGAGAAGGCCTTCGGCCGGGCCAGCGGCGGAGCCCGGCTGGTCATGGTGGACGCCGAGGACGTGTTCCTCGAGGCCCTGGCCGGCGTCACCGACCCCGAGACCAAGCGCAAGATCATCGGTGAGAAGTTCATCCGCACCTTCGAGCGGGCCCAGGCGGACATCATCGAGGAGTCCCGCCACGACCCGGACGCCAAGGACGTGCGCTTCCTGGTCCAGGGCACCCTGTACCCGGACGTCGTCGAGTCCGGCGGGGGAGAGGGCACCGCCAACATCAAGAGCCACCACAACGTGGGCGGGCTGCCGGAGGACATCGAGTTCGAGCTCGTCGAGCCGCTGCGTGCCCTGTTCAAGGACGAGGTGCGCGCGGTCGGCCACGAGCTGGGCCTGCCGGACGAGATCGTCTGGCGCCAGCCGTTCCCCGGCCCCGGCCTGGGCATCCGGATCATCGGCGAGGTGACGAAGGAACGCCTGGACCTGCTGCGCAAGGCCGACGCGATCGTGCGCGCCGAGCTGACCGCCGCCGGGCTGGACCGCCACATCTGGCAGTGCCCGGTGGTGCTGCTGGCGGACGTGCGCTCGGTGGGCGTCCAGGGCGACGGCCGCACCTACGGCCACCCCGTGGTGCTGCGGCCCGTCACCTCCGAGGACGCCATGACCGCGGACTGGGCACAGCTGCCCCACGACCTGCTCTCGCGGATCTCGAACCGGATCACCAACGAGGTGGACGGGGTCAACCGGGTGGTCCTGGACGTGACCAGCAAGCCCCCGGGAACCATCGAGTGGGAGTGAGCCGTCGAGGACGGCGGTGGGGCACACCGCCGTCCTCGACGGAATCGTCGGTGCCGTTGGGTACCGTGGAAGCAAGCATCGGTGACCCCCGGCGCCCTGCCGCCCGCCGTCGTCGTGGGCTGCGGGAGCGCGGCCGGCGGCAGGAAGGACAACTGTGACTGAGCAGGACCGAACCCAGAGCCCTGCGGCACCACGGCCGGACGCGGAGACCCCCGACGGCGGCGCCCCCGGTTCCGAGGACCGTCCCACCTTCCCGGTCTGGCTGGCCTCCCTGGGCTCGGGCACCGAGAACGACACCATGCTGCGGTTCGCCCCGTCCTCGGCGAACAGCATCGACATCACCCACTCCCATCCCTCGGGCCTGTCCCAGTTCCTGTCCGGACGCAAGACGCGGCTGTCCACCCTGCTGCGGGACCAGGAACAGTTCGTGGCCGCCCGCGGCGCGGCCCGGCAGCTGCGCGGCAAGATCCAGGAGCTGGCCGAGGACCGCGGCGTCGACGTCGGCTACCTCGCCACCGGCGTGGCGACCTGGCGGACCATCGAGGAGGGCCGCTCCACGCAGATGTCCGCTCCGGTGCTGCTGGCACGGTTGACCCTGACCCTGCGCAGCGAGCAGGACGACTACGAGGTCCAGATCACCGAACGCGCCCGGCTCAACCCGGCGCTGGCGCGGTACTTCCGGGACACCTTCGGGATCGCCCTGGACGCCGACGACTACCTGCGGGCCGCCTACGCCACCGCCAAGCTGGAGCCGATGCCGGCCCTGGAGCTGCTGCGCTCGGAGGCCCGCCGGCTGCGCGGGCTGGTCGTGGAGAACCGGCTGCTGGTCTCCACCTTCGCCGACCTCGCGGACACCGCCTCCGTGGACGTGGTGGACTCCACCCACCCCGTGGTCGCGGCGCTGTACGACGCCGGGTCCGGCATGGTGCCGCGCCGCGGCGAGCTCACGGACACGGGGCTGGCGCCGCTGGACGAGCGTGACCCGCGGGACGAGACGCTGGTGCTGGACGCCGATCCCTCGCAGCAGGAGGCCCTGGACCACATCGCCGCCGGCCACGACCTCGTGGTCGTCACCCCTCCCGGGACCGGGCAGACGCAGACCGCGGCCAACGCCGTGGCGCAACTGGCCGCGGCGGGCAAGCGGGTGCTCGTGGTGGCCGAGCGGACCGCCACCCTGGACGACTTCCGCCGCCGGCTCGGCTCGGTGGAGCTGGACAGCCTGGCCCTGGACCTGCCGGCCGGGGCCACCCCCGAGTCCCTGCGCCGCCAGCTGATCCGCGCCCTGCTGCGGGTGGAGCGCGCCCAGGAGCCCGCCACCACCCGGTTGAACGCCACCCTCGTGGAGCGCCGGCACCAACTGCGCGACCACCTGCGCAGCCTGCACAACACGCGGGACCGCTGGGGCTGCTCGCCGTTCCAGGCCATGCAGTCGCTGGCGGCCCTGACCGCGCTGGATCCGGCGCCGTCCACCACGGTGCGGCTCAAGCGCTCGGTGCTGGACGCGACCGTCAACCGCGAGGAGACCGCGGCCAAGCTCATCCGCGCCGGGGAGCTCGGGGCGTTCTCCCGCGCCTCCACGGAGAGCCCCTGGTACGGGGCACGGTTGCGCAACGTCCAGGAGACCGAGGAGGCGTACGGCCTGGCCGAGGACCTCGCCGCCGCCCTGCCGGTGCTGCGGGAGCAGCTCGAGAACGCGACCGAGCAGGCCCAGCTGCGTCCCGGGTCCACGTTCGCGGAGTGGGTGCGCCAGATCCAGGTGATGTCGGCCGTGCGCACCTCCCTGGACCAGTTCACCCCGGACATCTTCGACCGTCCCGTCACGGACCTGATCTCGGCCACCGCCTCGGGCCAGTGGCGCAAGCAGCACGGCGTGGAGATGTCCTCCATGACCCGTTCCCGCCTGCGCCGCGTGGCCAAGGAGTACATCCGTCCGGGCATGCACGTGGCGGACCTGCACGAGTCCCTCGTCCAGGTGCAGGCCCAGCGAGCGGAGTGGGCCCAGTGGGCCGTCTCCAAGCGCCACCCCTCGGTCCCGTCCGGGCTCGAGGCGCTGTCGGCCAAGGGCCAGGAGGTGGCCGGGGAACTCGGGCGCCTGCAACGCATGCTCGCGGAGCCGCGCCGGGACGCGGACCGGCTCGACCGGTTGCACGTGGACGAGCTCAGCACCGTGCTGGACCGGTTGGTGGCGGACCAGGAGACCCTCAAGACCCTGCCCGAGCGCACCCTGGTCGGCGACCAGCTGCGCGAGCACGGACTGCAGGAGCTCACGGCGGACCTGCAACAGCGCGAGGTCCCCGTGGGGCAACTGCGATCCGAGCTGGAGCTGGCCTGGTGGCAGTCCGCCCTGGAGGCGATGATCTCCGGGGACGACTACCTCGCCATGACGGACGCCGCCTCCCTGCGCCGCATCGAGTCCGAGTACCGGCTGGCGGACGCCACCCACCTGGAGACCGGCAGCCAGCGGCTGAACTGGACGCTGTCCCAGCAGTGGAAGAAGGCCAGTTCCTACCATCGCGCCTCGGCCCGGGTGCTGCGTGGCCTGCTCAAGGACGGCAACCCCGACCCGGAGACCCTGGCCGCCCTGGAGCCCGGACTGCTGCAGTCCCTCGTGCCCGTCTGGACGACCTCGCCACTGGCGCTGGCCGAGTTCCCCGTGGACCTGGGCTTCGACACCGTCCTGCTGCTCGACGCCGAGTCGCTGGCCCTGAGCACCGCCCTGGGCGCGATCAGCCGCGGGCGTCAGGTGGTCGCGTTCGGGGACGGGACCTCCGGGTCGCCCAAGCCGTTCAACGTCTCGGTGGACCCGACGGCCACGGTGCACTCTCCCCGCGAGGTCGACTCCGCCTTCTCCGCCCTGATCCGGGTGCTGCCCAGCGTGCAACTGCGGATCATGCACCGGGGCCTGGAGCGCCGGCTCACCCGGCTGATCGGGGACCAGCTGTACGACGGCCAGCTGGACATGCTGCCCGGTGCGGCCGAACTGACCGGTTCGGACCACCCCGTGCGGGTGGAGTTCCTGCCCGGGGGCACGGGCATGCCCGGCGCCGGGGACGAGGGCGTGGAGTCCACCGTGGCCGAGGTGAACCGGACCATGGACCTGGTCTTCGAGCACATCCGCAAGCGGCCGGACTCGTCCCTGGCCGTGGTCACCGCCAGCCCCCTGCATGCCCGGCGGGTCGCCGAGGCCATCCGGCTCAACCTGCCGAACAACCCCTGGGCTGCACCGTTCTTCACCCGCGCCGAGGAGCCCTTCGTGGTGGCGCCGATGGCCCGGGCCCACGGCGTGGTCAGGGACCACATCGTCTTCACGCTGGGATACGGCCGGACCCCGCACGGCCGCGTGGTGCATCACTTCGGCCCGTTCTCCGAGGCCGGGGGACGGGAACTGTACGCGACGGCGATGACCCGCGCCCGGGAGCACCTGCACGTGCTCACCTGCGTCCACCCCGACGACCTGGACCCGACACGCCTGGGCAACGGCGCCGCCGACTTCTACGGGCTGCTCGCCACCTACCTGAAGGACGGCGGCCACGTCTCGCACCCGCGGCCGGATGACCCGCTGGTGGCCGACCTCGCGGACCGCCTGCAGCATCGGCACGGGACCGTGGTGCCGCAGTTCGGCGGCAGCATCGACCTGGCCGTGTGGAACCCGTTGGGCACTCCGTCCTGGGACGGCCAGGCCGCGGCCGAGCGGACCGCCCCGGTGGCGCTGATCTCCGACGGCTCGGAGTCCTACCGCCGGATGAGCGTGCGGGAGCGGTCCCGTCAGCGGCCCCAGCAACTCGAGCGCAGCGGCTGGCAGTACTACCCGCTGTGGACCATCGACGTGTTCGCCGACCCAGCCGGGTGCGCCGAGGCGGTGGCGTCCATCCTGGGCCTGCCGGCGGCCGGAGACGGTCCCGGTGACGTCCTCTCAGAGGACGGCCTCCATCCGCGCGCGGTGGCGCGGGCGATCCCCGCCGCAGTGCCCGAGGACGCGCCGGTGAGCGCGTCGACGGGCGCACCGGACGGCCCGGAGGCGGACTCCCCGACGTCGGCGGACAGGGCGGGCACGGGCGCCACCGCCGGGACCGAGGCCGGGACCGACACCGAGGCCGAGACCGACACCGAGGCCCCGGACACCGATGCCGACGGCGTGGACGCAGGGGATTCCGCCCCCGAGCTGGACAACGTCGTGCACCTCACCGTCGTCTCCGGGGGTTCCGAAGACGATCACGCGGCCGGGGACCCTGCCCCTGAGGGTGTCTCGGGCGCAGGTTCCTCGGTCTTCGATCCGGCCGGCCACGACGTTGACTCCCGCTGACCCCTCGCCCGCCGGCGCCGCGGGCTCCACGCCCCGGCGCCGCGGGGGCCGGGCCGGACATCGTCGGGCCGACGCCCCGGGCACCGGGCCGGCCAGCGCCGACGGGCCCGAGCCGCAGCTGGACGGTCTCCCGCTCGGGGACCGGTCGTCGCCGGGCCGGTCCGCCGGGCAGGGATCCACGCCGACGTCCACACCGGCTCCGCGTCTGTCCGAGCGCGACCGCTGGATCCTGGA